>USGZ01000022.1 GCA_900554265.1 uncultured Porphyromonadaceae bacterium | reverse complement strand
ACGATGACCAACATCACCAACGGCGGCCGCACACCCGTGGCCGGCATCATCCACGCGCTGGTGCTGCTGCTCATCTTCCTGTTCGCCATGCCGCTGATCAACTACATCCCGCTGGCGACGCTGGCGGCCGTTCTGATGGTCGTGGCCTACAACATGAGCGGCTGGCGCACCATCGCCGGCATCTTCAACGCCCCGCGCTCGGATATCTCCGTACTCATCGTCACCTTCCTGCTGACGGTAGTGTTCGACCTCACCATCGCGATTGAAATCGGCCTGCTGCTTGCCGTGGTGCTCTTCCTGCGCCGCGTCATGGAGAATACCAATATCCGTGTCTATTCGGAGCAGCTGGACGTTGCCGAGGATACCGACCTGAGCACCCACGAGATACTGGACGTGGCCAAGGGCGTTTCGGTCTATGAAATCGACGGCCCCTTCTTCTTCGGTATCGCCACCAAGTTCGACGAGATGATGCGTTCGACCCTTGTCGACAAGCCCAAGGTACGTATCATCCGCATGCGCAAGGTGGCCTTCATCGACGCCACGGCCATCCACAACCTCGAGATACTCATACGCTCGTCGCAGAGCGAGAACATCCATATCGTCCTCTCGGGCGTCAAGCCGGGCGTTCGCAGTTCGCTGGAAAAAGCCGGAATCGACACGCTCATTGGCTCCGACCATATCTGCGACCACATCACCAAGGCCGTACGTCTGGCCAATGAGATCGCCGCAGGGAAAAGAGCCTGAGGGCGCCTGTTCCGTGCGGGCGCTTTCGATGTCTTTTTCGGACACATTTTTTGCCTGATTGGCCTATATATGTTGCACCGCTGAACAAATTTCACTAATTTTGTTCTTCTAAAGCATATCAGAAGCAGACAAGCGCAAAATTAACAACCGTTTTTTCACATATGAAATCTATCTTAAGACTCTTCTCCGCGGCTCTCGTATGCCTGCTGGCATTTACCTCCTGCAGCAGCGACAACGATTCCGACACCGTCACCCAGCAGTCGTTCCCCGACTTCTTCGCCAATGTCGAGGACCTCTCCTCCGGAGCACAGGCCGTGTACAGCAACATGGGATTCTCCGTAGAACTCAACTATACGAAGATGACCGCCGTAATCAAAATCAGCGGGCTGCGCCTGCCGGACGGCACTTCCTATCCGACCATGACCCTCTCGGACATTCCCTGGAGCATCGACAACAGCGGCTGGAAGGTAATCAAGGGCACCAACCTTGTTCCCTCGGGCGCAATATCGCCGGCACCTTCCTTCAACTCCTTCGAGTTCAAGATCTGCGAGCGCATCCTCGACAATGGCGGCCACGCCTTCTACAGCCCCGGCGTCTGCGTCCGCTTCACTATCGACAGCAAGTACCGCATTCTCTCGTCCTACTCTCCCCAGCAGCTCTACGGTACGACGACTTCCGTATCGACGGCCAATAATTCATCGTTCTCCTCCACCGCTACGGAGTACATTGTGAAATACAATACGGATACCCGCCTGCTGACCATCGTGATGAACAACGCCCGTTTCGCCTCCACGATGCCCATGGCCCTCAACATCGAGCTGCGCAACATACCCGTCAGCGTCCGCGGCACGGCTTTAGAATTCAACGTCGACGCAATCACCCCCTACATCGGCGAGACTCCCTTCGAGGCCTTCCCCATCACCGCGCTGAAAGGCTCCTTCGACCCCGGCAAGGGCCTTGACTTCACCTTCCACTGCGCTCCCCGCACCACCCAGGACGAGTACAATACCACAGTCACCGCCGACTACTCCCATTCTCCGGGCATCAACTAAGTCCGCACATTTCATAACGATATTAAGAGGCTGCGCCGAAATGAACATCGGCGCGGCCTCGTTGATTTCAGAAAGTCGGATCGTCTACATTACGATTATTTTTCACCGCGGGTGAAAAATGTTTGGTGGAGAGTGAGAAAATTTGTAACTTTGTGGGCTGATTTCCGCAATAGGCTCGGTAAAGACAGGGAAGGCTGCGGCCAACGCCCTGCGCCTCAGCGGCTTAACCAATTATTACATTCAAATAATGTACGTAATCGTAGAAATCCAGGGCCAGCAGTTCAAGGCAGAGAAGGACAAATTCCTCTATGTCAACTACCTGGGCGAAAAAGTAGAAGAAGGCGCAACCGTAGAGTTCGACCGCGTTCTGCTCGCCGACCTCGACGGCGAAGTCAAAGTAGGTGCCCCCACCGTTGAAGGCGCAAAAGTTGTCTGCACCGTGGAGAAGCCCCTCGTAAAAGGTGACAAGGTCATCGTCTTCAAGAAGAAGCGTCGCAACGACTATCGTCGCAAGAACGGTCACCGTCAGTACTTCACCAAAGTTGTCATCAAGGACATCGTTGCTTAATTAACCCACTGTCGAACCCCAAAACGCTTCTGCGTAACAACATCCAAGCACTATGGCACATAAAAAAGGCGTCGGTAGTTCCAAGAACGGCCGTGAGTCTGAAAGCAAACGTCTCGGCGTAAAGATTTTCGGCGGCCAGTTCGCCAAAGCCGGCAACATTCTCAAGCGTCAGCGCGGCACCGTCCATCACCCCGGCCTTAACGTAGGCATCGGCAAGGACCACACCCTGTTCGCCCTCGTAAGCGGAACCGTAGAGTTCACCGAAGGTCGCAACGGCCGCAAGTTCATCAACGTTAAGCCCGTCGAGGCATAATCGCTGATTCTGAACCCCATAAAATGAGGCTGCATCCCCAAAGATGCGGCCTCATTTTGCTTCAAGCCCAACTTTTTTTCGCTACCTTTGCGGGAAAGCTATAGGCATACCTATAATAATAGATACGATTAATTAATAATAGATACGATTAATTAATAATAGATACGATTAATAATAGACACGATATAACGGCATTTGCACTTTCAATAGGCGCCATATGCGTCCTCTATGAGCATGCAAATTTTGTAGCCTGAATACTTCGATGTTTCTTATTATGATAGATAGACTGGTTATAAGATGTAGTGTAAGTTTAAAGAAATTCCTGTCTATAATTGCTATGTCGCGCTGTGTTTTTTTGCACTTGTGCGGTGTTCAAGCCGGAACCTGAGGCTGTCAGAAGCTCGGTCGTAGGCGACGGATGGGGTAAGTGAAATTTTTTCGCTACCTTTGCGGGAAAATAGTATTTGAACGATGAAGAAAATATTCCTTGCTATCGCACTTTCGATGTGCGCGCTGAGCGGCTTCGCCTGGGGCCAGAAGGGACACGACGTGACGGCCAATATCGCCGAGCGCCATTTCACGGCCGCCACGGCCGATTCCGTGGCCGCGCTGCTGGACGGCATGTCGCCGGTCTACTGGGCCAACTGGCTCGACAACGCCAGCCATACTCCCGAGTACGCCTACTCCAAGACCTGGCACTACAAGAATATCGACGCCGACCAGGATTACGACAGCGTGCCTCCCTTCCCGAAGGGCGACGTGGTTACGGCCTCGCGCGAGCAGATCGCCATCCTCGGCGACCCCGTCAGCACCCGCGGTCAGAAGCAGCTGGCGCTCAAGATTTTGATTCACATGATAGGCGACATGCACCAGCCTATGCACCTGGGTCACGCCTCCGACCTGGGCGGCAACCGCTCGCAGGTGCGCTTCTTCGACCAGGGCACCAACCTCCACTCGGTCTGGGACACCAAGCTTCCCAACGCCGCCCACGCCTGGACATATACCGAATGGACCGAGCAGCTCGACCGCGCCGACTTCGCAAAGCAGGCCGAGATAACCGCCGGCGATATCGACGACTGGGCGCGCCAGACCTGCGCCATCGCCACGCGCATCTACGACCGCTTCCCCGCCGGCGCCCGTATCAGTTATAATGAAATCGCCGACTGGACGCCGACGGTAGAGCAGCAGTTTCTCCGCGGCGGCCTGCGTCTGGCCTACGTGCTGAACTCGATTTTCGACCCGGCTTTCGGCGTCGACGCCTCCAAGTTCTGAGCCCCGGCGGCGCCGGCGATGCCGGAAAAGGCCGCATTTGCGGACAAAACACGGCATTTTTAATATTTTTAATTAAACCGAGACCTCGCGCCTCGGTTTAATTGTCTAATTTTGTAGATTAAACGGACGCCACGCGCGTCCGCACATGCAAACACGAATATAAATTAAACCGAAAAGATATAAAGAGCAATGGCACAGCAAGATGACGTATTCAAGAAAATCGTCTCCCACGCCAAGGAGTACGGTTTCGTCTTTCCCTCCAGCGAGATCTACGACGGACTGTCGGCAGTCTACGACTACGGTCAGAACGGCGTGGAACTCAAGAACAATATCAAGCGTTACTGGTGGGACGCCATGACCCTGCTGCACGAGAACATCGTCGGCATCGACTCGGCCATCTTCATGCACCCGACCATCTGGAAGGCTTCGGGCCACGTCGACGCCTTCAACGATCCCCTGATCGACAACCGCGATTCCAAGAAGCGCTATCGCGCCGACGTGCTGATCGAGGAGCAGCTGGCTAAAATCGAAGACAAAATCAACAAAGAAGTGGCCAAGGCCGCCAAGAAATTCGGCGACGCCTTCGACGAGGCCCAGTTCCGCGCCACCAACGCCCGCGTGCTCGAGCACCAGGCCAAGTGGGACGCCCTCCACAAGCGCTACTCCGACGCCATGAACGCCATGGACCTCGACGAGCTGCGCCAGATAATCCTCGACGAGGAAATCGTATGCCCCATCTCCGGCACCCGCAACTGGACGGAGGTACGCCAGTTCAACCTCATGTTCAAGACCGAGATGGGCTCCACCGCCGACGGCAGCATGACCGTCTACCTCCGTCCCGAGACCGCCCAGGGCATCTTCGTGAACTACCTCAACGTCCAGAAGACCGGCCGCATGCGCATCCCCTTCGGCATCGCGCAGATCGGCAAGGCCTTCCGCAACGAAATCGTCGCACGCCAGTTCATCTTCCGCATGCGCGAGTTCGAGCAGATGGAGATGCAGTTCTTCGTCCGTCCCGGCGAGGAGATGACCTGGTTCGCCCGCTGGAAGGAATGGCGCCTGCGCTGGCACAAGGCCCTCGGCCTGGGCGACGAGAAGTACCGCTACCACGACCACGAGAAGCTGGCCCACTACGCCAACGCCGCCACGGACATCGAGTTCCAGATGCCATTCGGTTTCAAGGAAGTGGAAGGCATCCACAGCCGCACCAACTTCGACCTGAGCCAGCACGAGAAATTCTCCGGCAAGAAAATCCAGTACTTCGACCCCGAGCTCAACGAGAGCTATACGCCCTACGTAATCGAGACCTCCATCGGCGTCGACCGCATGTTCCTGAGCGTGCTCTGCTCGTCGTACGAGGAGGAGGCCCTGCCCAACGGCGAGACCCGCGTCGTGCTGCACCTGCCGGCGCCGCTGGCTCCCGTGAAATGCGCCGTGCTGCCTCTGGTGCGCAAGGACGGACTGCCCGAAAAGGCTCACGAGATCGTCAATGACCTCAAGTTCGACTTCGCCACGCACTACGAGGAGAAGGACGCCATCGGCAAGCGCTACCGTCGCCAGGACGCCATCGGCACGCCTTTCTGCATCACAGTCGACCACCAGACCCTCGAGGACAACACCGTGACCCTGCGCGAACGCGACAGCATGGAGCAGACCCGCGTCAACGTCGCCGACCTCCACCGCCTGATTCACGACCGCGTCAGCCTCTCCTCGCTGCTGCGCAAGCTCAGCTGATACCGGCAAGTACAAACTCCTTACAATAAAGAACAATGAAGAAATATATAGTATTGGGCGTGATTGTCCTGCTCGTCCTCCTCTGCGGAATGAGCGGATGCAGCACCTATAATAACTTCGTGACGCAGACCCAGGACGTCGACCAGCAGTGGGCTCAGGTCGAGGTGCAGTATCAGCGCCGCATGGACCTGATTCCCAACCTGACGCGCACGGTCCAGGGCTATGCCGCTCACGAGAGCGAGACCTTCGAGAGCGTTACCCGCGCCCGCGCCGGCCTCGACAACGCCCTCGCCGCCGCCCAGGCCGACAGCCTCGGCACCAGCGCCGCAGATGCCGCCGCATTCAATCGCGTCAACTCCGCCCAGGACCAGCTCAACCGCGCCCTGAGCATCTACGTCAACGCCGTACGCGAGGCCTATCCCGACCTTAAGGCCGACACGCAGTTCCTCAACCTGCAGGAGCAGCTCGAAGGAACCGAGAACCGCATCGCCACCGAGCGCGGCCGCTATACCGAGAAGGTGCGCGAGTATAACGTGCTCGTCAGCAAGTTCCCGGCCAAAATCTGGGCTTCGCTCTTCGGCTTCCAGCCCAAGCCTCAGTTCACCGCCGACGCCCAGGCCGCCCAGGCACCCGTAGTACAGTTCTGAACCAGGCGCCGATGAAAAAGATATCAGCACTCGCCGTCGGCCTCCTGGCCCTTTGCGCCGCCTGCTCCGACGACGACAAGTCTACCTGGGAGAACTATGCCGACTGGCGCGAGGCCAACAACGCCTGGCTCGCCCAGCAGCAGGCCCGCACGGACGCCGACGGTCAGCCCTACTACCGCACCGTCGTGCCGAAATGGAACCCCGGCAACTTCATCCTTCTGCGCTATTGCAACGACCGCAGCGAGACCGAGGGCAACCTGACGCCGATGTACACCTCGACAATAGACGTGCGCTATAAGCTGCACCTCTACGACGGCACCCCGGTCGACAGCTCGACAAACCTGACCGCCAACGGCCCCGGCGTCTACCGCGCCCAGCTGAACAGTCTCGTTCCCGGCTGGGCCGTGGCCCTCAGCGAGATGCGCTGCGGCGACTCGGTCGAGGTGGTGATTCCCTACGCTCTCGGCTACGGTGCCAGCGACTACAGCGCCATCAAGCCCTACAGCGCCCTGCGCTTCAATATCCGCCTGGTCGACATCTACAAGTACGAGACCAGCCCGAACTGAACCCTACATCGCGCACGCTCCGCGTAGGCCACATGAGCCCCGGAGCGTGCGCTTTTTATAGCTATGGAATACCGAAAATACCGGATTGCGGGCGAGGACGTGCTTATCCCCGTGCCGCGGAGCTACCGCGACTGCTTCGAGCTGATCCGCTCCGACTCGTACCGCCACAACGGACGCCGCGACAGTATTTTCCGCATCTGGCTGTCGGGCTTCAGCCGCGTGAGCATAGGCTTCAGCTTCTGGTTCCGCCTGGCCCAGCACCGCCGCGGATGGCTCTACCCGCTGGCCCGCTGGCAGGCCGGACGCTACAAGCGCGGCTACGGACTTTTCATTCCGCCGCGTACCGCCGTCGGCTACGGGCTCTATATCCAGCACTGCTGCGGCCTGATAATCAATCCTGATGCGGTTATCGGCAATAACGTCAACATGGGGCAGTACACGACCGTCGGCTCGGCAGTCGACGGCGCCGCGCGTATCGGCAACAATGTCTATGTCGGTCCCGGCGTGAGCATAGTCGACGTGGTCGAAATCGGTTCCGGAGCCTGCATCGGCGCCGGAGCGGTGGTTACGCGTGATGTTGCATGCGGCGTAACTGTTGGCGGAGTGCCGGCGCGGCCTCTGAACGCTTCCGCCCATCCTGAATACATCCGCAATCCCTGGCCGCTGCCTGATGCCGAAGCCGGTGTGGACGGCAGAAAATCTGAAAAAGCATAAGCGAAATGGCAAAGATCGGTAAGTTTTTCGCGACTTTGTTCCCGCGCGAGCTGTGGAACCGGCGCTTCGGAGTGGCCCTTGCCGGCAGCTTACTGACGGTGCTCGCCTTCGACCTGATCTGGAGCATGGCGACTTCCTTCCGGGGTCTGGGCTTTTTCAGAACCTACCTCTACGGCTTTCTGCTCGCCATGCTGATGGCTATGCCGGCCATGCTGCGGCGCCGCTGGGTTTTCGGCGCTGTGCTTGTGACGGCCGACCTGCTGGCGCTGGCGAACCTGATGTACGTGCGCACCTACTTCATGCCCATTCCGCCGTCAAGCTACCTGCTGGCCGGGAATGTGGCCGAGTTCGGCGATGCCATCCGCCACTCCCTGCGCTGGGCCGACCTTGCTTTCCCGGCGATTACCGTGCTTACTCTCGTGTTTATGGGCCGGCGGACGAAGCCTTTCCCGCGAAGCGCCTTTCGGGCATATGGCCTGACTTTCTGCATCGGAGTGATTCTGTGTCCGATTTCCGGGCTTTTGGCTAAGCCTTATTCTCCGAATCCACTGAAGCACATTGAATTACTTAAAGGTGAATGCTATTACCGGGCTACGCCGCCGGTAGTCTACACGCTGCCGGTGTCGATTCTGGCCGATGCGTTAGAAAGTTCGCGTCCCATTTCCGAGGCCGAACTTGCCGATGCCCACGGCTATCTCGCCGAGCATCGCGCCGCCACGGATGCGCTTGCTTCGGACAGCCTCGCCGCGCCCAGGCGCAGCCTTGTGCTGATAATCGTCGAATCGCTGGAGGCCTGGCCTCTCGGCGCAAGGGTCGAGGGCAAGGAGATAACGCCGGAGCTCAACCGACTCGTCGCCGACAGCGCGGCCGGCGTCTGGGTGGCGCCGGCTGTGCTCTCGCAGGTCGGTCCCGGCCGCAGCATCGACGGGCAGCTGCTGACTACCGTCGGCCTGCGCCCTATGATGGACAAGGTCTACTCGATGTGGTACTCCGACCGCGCATATCCCCATCTGGCCAAGGAGATGCGGCGCGACCGCGGCTCGAAGGCCTACTTCCTCTCCGGCGACCGCGCCACGACCTGGAACCAGGGCGCCGTCGTGCGCCAGTTCGGCTTCGACGAGACGCGATTCCGCGACGCCTGGGATGGCTCCGAATCCTTCGGACATCCGCGCAATCCTTCGGACGGGAGCTTCCTGCGGCAGGTGGTTGAGAAAATGCAAGGCGGCGAGGTCTGGCCCGAGGGCGAAACTGCCTTTGTCGAGGTCGTGACCTATTCCTCGCATTTTCCCTTCCATATCCCTGAGGAGCACCGTAGGATTCACCTTGAAGGTACATATCCCGACAGATTGGGCGATTATATCACGGCCATCAACTATACCGACGCCGCGCTCGGGGAGTTTATCCGCTATATCCGTAGCCGCAACGATGCGGATGAAACGATGATAGCCATCGTCGGCGACCATGAGGCCCTGGCTGCCTCCCGCGCCGAAATCCGCGCCGCCTCGCCCGAAATAGCCACGCTGGTGGATTCCGTAGGCCATGTGCCGCTGATAGTACTCAACTCGCCGATAACGGGCCGCTGCGAGCGCGAGATAGGGCAGGTCGACGTCTATCCGACGCTGCTGTATCTTGCCGGCTTCTACCGCGACGCCGACTTCCGCGGCCTGGGCTATCCTGCCTTCGCCGACATCGAACTCGACGCAGCCTCCGACGCGCGCCAGCAGTCCGTCTCCTCGACCATCATCCGCGCCGACCTGCTGAGACGGGATTTGCAATGACACGTTCATTTTTTTCAGTTGATATAATATAAGAAGAGCATGAGTATGATTGGAAAAATCATCGGCATAATATTTCCGCGCGGACTCTGGAACCGGCGTTTCTGCGTAGCACTGGCCGGCAGTTGCCTTACGATACTCGCCTTCGACGTATTGTGGTGCAGGGCGACTGCTAATTTCTATGGCCTTACTTTCCTGAAAGCTTATCTATTTAGCTTCCTGCTTGCAATGCTGATGGCACTCCCGGCGCTCCTGCGGCGCCGTTGGGTTTTCGGTGCGGTGCTTGTGGTGGCCGACTTGCTCGCGCAGGTGAATCTGATGTACGCCAGGACCTATATGCTTCCTATTCCTCTTTCGAGCTATCTGCTCGGCGGCAATGTTCTGGAATTCAAGGACTCAATTATCCATTCCTTGCGATGGGCCGATATTGTCTTCCCTGCAATTACAATTCTTACTCTTGTATTGATTGGCAGGCGCAGGCATCCTTTTAGCCTCAGGGCTTTTGGAGCGTATTGCCTGACCTTCGGCGCCGGCGCTGTTTTATGCTTCTTTGCCGGTAGAGCCGATTCTTCGTCTATGCTGAATCCGCTGGCGCAGATTAGATTATTTAAGGCTGCTGATTGCCATAGCCGGGCTTTAATTCCGGTGATCTATACATTGCCGCTTTCATTGCTATCCGATGCATTAGAAACATCAAGACCCGTCACTGAATTGGAAATTGAGGAAGCTCGCGCGTATCTTGCGGAACACCGTGCAGTGACGGACCTAATTCAGTTGGACAATATCGCATCTCCGCGGCGCAACCTTGTGCTGATAATGGTCGAATCGCTGGAGGCTTGGCCTCTGGGCGCTTCGGTCGAGGGCAACGAGATAACTCCGGAACTCAACCGACTTATAGCCGACAGCGCGTCCCATGCCTGGGTTGCGCCCGCGGTCCTCTCGCAGGTAGGCCCGGGTCACAGCATCGACGGCCAACTTCTTACGACCGCAGGCCTGAAACCCACCATGGACAAAGTTTACTCGATGTGGTACTCCGAGCGCACCTATCCCAATATTGCAAAGGAAATGCGTCGCGACCGCGATGTCAAGTCGTATTTTTTGTCAAGTGATTATGCTATCACATGGAATCAAGGCGGAATCGTTCGGCAGTTCGGTTTCGACGAAATGCGAATGCATGATGCATGGGACGCTTCGGAATACTTTGATGTAAGTCACAATCCTTCGGACGGTAGCTTACTGCGTCAGGTAGCCGAAGCGATGCGCTGCGGCGAAATATGGCCCGAAGGCGAGACTGCATTTGTAGAGGTATTCACCTATTCCTCGCATACTCCGTTCATTATACCGGAAGAGCATCGCGGAATCCATCTGTTAATGGATTATCCCCAATTGTTAGGCGAGTATATAACGGCCATCAACTATACCGACTCCGCGCTGGGCGAGTTTATCCGCTATGTCCGCAGCCGCAGCGATACGGATGAAACGATGATAGCTATCGTCGGCGACCATGAGGGGCTTCCCTGGCGCAATGAGATAATTTCCGCTATGCCGGAAGCCGCCGCGCTGGTGGATTCCGTAGGTCATGTGCCGTTGATAGTACTCAACTCGCCGATAAC
>USGZ01000021.1 GCA_900554265.1 uncultured Porphyromonadaceae bacterium | reverse complement strand
TCACCACGGAGCAGGTGATGAGTATCCATTCGGGTATGCGCCATTTGCCGTAGGTGGCGCAGTGTTTGTCGTATGCGAAGAGCACGAAGGTGAGCAGGCTCATGGTGTACACTATCGGCATCACCCAATCGTAGAACAGAAGGTTCAGCATAGTCGGATATTAAGCGAAAAGGTTAGGAATACGGCTGAAGATTCCCTCCAGCGCGAAGTAAATGCCTACGGCCAGCAGGACGGAACCTGCGGCAAGGGCTATCTCTCCGGCGATTTTCCACCAGGGCTGCGGGCCGTCGACCTCGACGAGTTCGTACTCGTTTTCCTTGGGGTCGAGCTGCAGGGGTATCTCGGGGAAAGTGCGCTGCGGATGATATAGGCTTACGCGGACCGGCGAGTTGCAGTGGAAGTCGGTGCGGTCGAATGTCATGGCGCCGTCGTCGTCCAGGGAGGCGGTGATGCGCAGGTTGTCCTGCTGCAGGATGCAGGTGGCACCAGCGGCAGGAGCGCCGTTGCGCTGGATTACGCGCAGCTTCATGTCGCCTACGGAGTCCGTATTGGAGTACGGCAGTTCGAAGACGTATTCCTGGCGGTTTGCGTCGAGTGTGAATTCCTCGCTGTAGTCCGGGCGGTTGCCGTCGTAGGCGGTCATGATGTTGCCCGAGAGCACGTGGATCGGGCCTATCATGCCGTTTTCGTCGGTGAGGCATTCGGTTGTCGGGGTGCCGTCGCCGATGTTGATATTGACGGGATAGAAGCGCATCGGCTTGCCGTCGGACTGGATGGTCTTGAGGTAGCAGTCGAACTCTGTCGGGGGTACGGTATCGAATGCCATGTCGAACACGACGTTGCCGTCGATGGCCGGGCGGGTCTCCTGGCGGTCGCGGACCTTGGCGGTGATGTCGCCCTGATTGATAAGGTCGAAGTCGAACACGGCCACGCCGTTGGGGCCGGTGACGAGGGTCACGGGACCGGCGGGAGTCGTCAGGAACACGGTTTCGCCGGCGATGGGCTGGCCGTTGTCGGTCAGTCGGACTTCGACGTGGGTATGCGGAGTGCGCGGCGTGTGCGTCTCGAACACGAACTCGTTGAGGATATCCTTGCTGAGTTCGCGGCGCTGTTCGGCATCGCGGAAGCGCACCGTGCATTCCACGCCCTCGTACCATGGCAAGGTGCCTGATGCGCTGCCGTTGGCGAGCATCAGCTGGGTGCTTCGGCGGCCGTACTCGATGGCCACGGGCTCGCCCGAGATGGGCATGTCGTCGTGACGGGCGACGACGCGTACGGTGAGATATTCGGTCACGTCGACGTTGATTACCGTCGTGTCCGTATCTATCAGGGTGATACGCTCGGTGCCGGTGGCGGTGTCGCGCACGCTGACCTGCTTGCCGGGCGCCAGGCGTCCGAACTTGAAGTAGCCGTTGTCGTCGGTCTGCTCGGGAACCCACTCCATGCCGCGGGCGTATGTGAAGGCGCGGTTAGGTACCGGTTCGCCGTCGATGGTGAAGCAGACGGAAATCTCGTTGATTTTCTCCTCGCTGACGGTTTCGGAAATCACGCCGCCGTGGGCGCGGTTGAAGTTCGCGAAGCCCCAGCCGGTGAGCCTCAGCTCGAGGTGGTCGCCGCTGCGGCGACGGATGAAGATGAAGTCGTCGTTGGGGAAAGTGAACACCTGCTCGAGGATGGCGGCGCGGCCGGGCTGGCGCTTGAGGGCGCGGTCCTTGATGGCGCCGATGAGGGTCCGTGCCTCGTCGACATCGGCTTCGGGGGCCATCGACAGTGGCAGCCAGTCCTGCGCGTCCGGCTCGTTCCAGTAGTAGCTGCTGTGGGTGACGTAGACGGGCGCGAAATACTGCGCATCGTCGCCCATGGTCGACTTGATGCGCGCGTTGGCGGCATCGCGGACGTTCCAGGAAGCCACTTGCCAGTGGACTTCGGAACTGGAAACTTCTTTAATTTTAGGCATATGTTATGGCTGTTTTTTATCTATGGTTCTGGCTGGTTTCGGGGTGGTCGAACACTACCCTGTTGATGCGGGCCATGATGTCCTCGGACGAAAGAGCCTGGGGCAGATTGGCTTTCAGAGCGTTGAGTGCCGCGCGGGTGCGACGGGCGTTGGCATTGTTCCACAGAGTGGTGTCGGCATTTATTTCTGTAAGGGTGCGGCTCAGCGCCAGTTTCTCGTTGTTGATGTAGCGTACTTCGCCCTGGGTGATTCGTGTGTTGAAATCGCTCTCGCCGAGGGCCGCGCTCATCCAGGGAATCGAGGCGATGTCCGTCTGCCGGCCGAGTTCGGTAAGGAGCTGCTGGCGGTGGCTGTTCTGCGACTGACGGTAGCCCGAATAGTTCACCAGAGAACCCCAGTTGAGGGTCGGCTGCCCGTTGGCGTTGTTCTCTACGCGCAGGCGGAAACTGTTGTTGCACACGAAGCTGCTCTGACGGAAATTGTAGATTTTGTCGAAGAGCCTGCGGTCGGCGTCGAGACGCTGGTAGGAACTCGAGCCGGCGATTACGGGGAATTCTTCGGCGAGTTTGTCCAGTCCGGCATAATTGTTGCGCAGCACGGCGATATTGCGGACGAGATTCGGCGAGGGATTGCTCGCGTAGGCGCGTGTAATTATCGAATCAAGCACCCGCAGAAGATTGCCGGTAAGGAAATCCTGAAGCTGCTGGCGGTTGCTGCGGCGCGATGGCATGTTGATATATGACTTGGCGCTGCCGTACTCGGCCTCGGACCATCCCTGCTCGCGGAATGTCCGGATATAGCGGTTCATAGCCTCGGCCTCGCCGGGGTCGAGAGCGGCCAGCTGCTGCTGCGGGTCGCCGACGGGCAGGATGCTGTATTGAGTTTCGGCTTGGTCACTGGAGTCCGATGCGAAAATGAAATAGAATCCGGCGCCCAGCAAGGCAACCACGCCGACTACAATCAGAACGACTTTCGTATTGCTGCTCATAACTTTTGTATCGGACACTGGTTTAACTTTCAGGAGCCGGCTCGGTAGCAGGAGCCTCCGGAGCTGGATTCTCGGGCTGAGTTTCGGGCTGGGGCTGAGGAGCAGACTCGGGATTGTGAACGGGCTCGGTAGAAGTCTGGGCTGGAGCCTGAGCAGCGCCGCCATTCTGGTGGTGGCTGCTGTGGGTCGATCCCAGGTCTGCGGCGTTGTTGTGCTGAGGCTCGGGCTGGGTTTCGGCAAGCTGCCCGTCTGCCGTTTCATCCTGTTTACCGGCGAGATTCTCGCCGTCGGAGTCGGCTTCGGCATCGTTCAGCACCTTGCCGGAGCTGTCCTCGGCCTCGTTGTCGTCGTCCACGGTGGTTTCCACAACGGTTGCCTCCGGAACATCGGTCTCGGCAATATTCTCGCTATAGACCTTTCCGGCGAAGAAGCCGAGGCCAAGGGCGAAGAGAACCAGTATCAGCGCAATCATGAAGATGCCGCCGAGGCGGCCGAGAATCTGCTTCGTGCTGAGGCCGTCGGTATAGCGCACGGCGAAAAGCTCCATGAAGCGCTTGAAACCGCCTACGACGTTGGATTTTCCGTCGATGGTGACGGAATATTCGTGGGTCTCGGTGTCCAGCAGGGGGCGCATTTTTGCGTACTTGGGCGGGATGCCGAAGTATACGTTGGCCTGGCTCAGGTTGATGGCAGCAGGAACGCTGACGAGGGCGTAAAGGCGTTCTTCCCGGGCGATTGCAGGTTGCTGCGGACGGGCATTGGGAATGCCGCCGGCTGCTGGGGCGTGGGGCCTTGCGGGTTCCTTGACGAAGTTCACCGCATTCTTCCAAACAATCAGCTCGGTGCCGTTGCGGTACTCGATGGTCAGGATGCCGGAATCGGCCTTCAGAGCCGGCGCGATGAATACGTTCAGGATGTTGGCCGTCTGCCCTGCTCCGCCCGCGTGCTGGAATTCTGGAGCTTTTTTCTTCTCGACCTTCACTTCCTTGACCGTCAGGCGGATTTCGCTGCCCATCAGGCTGGCGCCGACCAGCTGGAAATGTGTATCTTCGGGAATCATGAAATGCCCGGCGAGCCAGCCGTTCTTGATGGCGCTCCCCTCGAAGTCGATGATATGCTCGCCTTCGAAGCGGTAGCCGCCCTCGCTCACGGGCTCCATGCCGTGGCCGGTGAGGTCGGTGAGGACCTGGCCTACGCTGAGCTTGCCGTCGGCGTCAAGAAGTTTTACCGTGAAAACCTTCTCAAGAGGCTTCGGACGGAAATCGAGTGTCACGGAGCCGCCTGCGACGTCAAGCACTGCGCTGACGCCGTCGGCCTCGGGAAGCAGGTCGTTGTGACGCCAGCACTCGAGGACCCTGGCCGCAGAGAGGGTGTACTCCACCTCCTCGTAGGCGCGGACATCGTAGCCGGCCTCGGAGGACTTGAAGGTGCGCCCGGCGGTGATGACCTCCGGCACGGTAATCCCGCTTCCGGCCTGGCGGACATAGACAGTCACTGCATTGTGGGCCGACAGTTCTTCCTGCGAGGGTGCGAACCGGGGCAGCACATCGTTGGCGGCCTGACCGAAAACGAACTCTCCGTACTGCTGTATGGAGCTCCACAATGGCATACGCTCCATAAGCTGGCTGATTTCGTCGTCGCTGATATCTACGAAAGCCATCTCCGTGCCGGTCATGACGTAGGTGCGTCCCCATGCGGGAATCAGCGTATAGGCATTGAGAATCTGCTGGAGATCGGCCTCAGGGAAAGATGGATATGCTATGCCGTCGGGGAAACGGTAGATGCCGGCACGGTAGAAAATAGTGCCTCGGTTCACGATTTCGTCCTTGATGCCGTCCAGAAGCTGCTTGGGCGATACCGTATTGCCGGCTACGTCTATAATCGCAGTGCGGGCGGGAATGCGGATGGCGATGCGGAACACATCCTCACGGCCGCCGTTGACGAAGCGGCGCAGGTTGAGTTCGCAGGTCGCGAAGTCCTCGGTCAGGGAGACCGTATAGTACTGTTCGCCGGAGGTGTTGACACGCAGCGACGTGTCCGGAAGGTCTTCCAGGCGGGGACCCGTCCAGTTCACGGCCATGAAGACCGTGAATCCGGGATTGCGTCCGGCTATGCTTAAACCAATCTGATTCATAACTTTAGAATATCGGTTTGGAAACAGGGGCGATGAAGGTCTTGATGAACCAGTTGCGCTTCTTCGTCGGCGCGCAGTAGTCGCAGATTACGCGCAGGAAGGTGTCGGCGCCGGCGTACTGGTTATATAGGAAGATGTTGCCGACGGTGAACTGGCCGAGGCTGAAGGGGAACACGTAGGGGTGCCCGTCCAGGGCATCGTTCTTCGACGCGTTGATGCCGTACTCGCGGCAGCTGCGCACAAGGTAGTCGCGGTTGGCGAAATTAAGGATTTCGTTCAGCACGCCGCGGGCGGATTCCATAACGTCGGGGCCAGGCAGAGTGTCGGCCTTGGTGACGATGAAGTGCAGACCGCGCACCCGACGCATAACCTCGGCATTTGGGCTTTCCTCGCCGTCCTTTCCGAACATGAGGTCTATAAGGGCGTTGATGGCCGTGGTCTGGATGCTGCGCTTCTCGGTCGGGTCGATGAAGATGAAGAAGAGCTTGTCGTTCGGCGTGTTCAGGATGGCCGGAGCGCCCTGACCCATATCCTCGAAGGTAAGCAGGTTGCGTCCGTCGGATGTCTGGGCGCGGGCGATTTTGTTGGTGAAATCCTCGCCGGCCATATCGTAGAGGTTGAAGGGATAGTCGTGGCCGTCGACGGATATCGCCTCGGCCTTGATGGTTGCCACGAAACCGCCGTGGGTTGAGTCGATGGCTATGCCCTTCTTGGCGTGCTCGGAAACGTAGGTGGCATATGCGCCGTTGAAGCGCTTGCTGTCGAAACGCAGGTTCTCGTGCAGCAGCAGCCCGCTGATGGCGCAGGTCTTGCCGCTGTGTGTGGTGCCGAAGAGTACCACATCGGTTATACTGGGCTCGCCTACGCCGGACATGTTGGACGAACCGAGACCAAGCTGCGAGAGCTCCTCCTTCTTGGCGCGGACGCTTTCCTTGATTACAGTGTTATATGTATCTTCGCTGATGCCGATGGCGTCGAAAAGCTCCTGGCGCTTGAACTGCGGACTCTTGAGAAATTCCTCGAACTCCTCGATTGTCAGGTTCCAGGGCGCGCGGCGGATGGTATCGAGCTTTGTCCCGCGCAGGCCTTCGAGAACCGTGTTGGCCTCGCCGATGAAGGGGCTGCCGGGATGCTGGCTGATATAGTCCAGCACGCTGTAGATGTCCGTCTTGACCACGCGGTCCCATTCGTACTTGGCCGACTGGAGCGTGCTGACTTCGGCGGAGTGGTTGCCGCGGGCATTGAAGATGCGGTTGTACATCTGCGCGCCCTTGATTATATCGGGCTGCGAGAGCGCCCACTGCCAGGCCTTTTCGTCGGCCTCGGCGCGACGTGCCGGCGTGATAGGCTTGGCCAGGAAGTTGGCCAGGCCATTGATATCGTAGATGGTGCCGTCGGCATTGAGCAGCGAGTACCATTCCTGGTCGAGCTGGGCGGCGAACACATTGTTCAGCTGCGCCTGCAGCCCGCGGGCCCTGGAGATATCGGCGGCTGCGAAATCCTGGCTGCCGTAGGTGGCCATGAAGTTGGCAAGCTGGTTGGCCAGCTGTGTAGGCGGCGTTACTCCGGTGGATGAGAAACTGGCGATGGCCTGCTCCACCTCCTTGCTGAGGGCGGCGAAGGTGCGTGCCTCGAGGATGTGCTGGCGGTATTTCTGAGCCAGGGCTATATGGTCGGCGGCCGAAGTATTGGAGCTCCACTTGGCGATATATGCGTCGAGGTCGGCTTCGAGCGCGGGGTCTTCGAGATTGGTCTTTACCCTGCTCTCCAGCTCGCCGAAAGCCTTCATCTCCTCCTGGCTGGGCATACTTGCGGCCAGGGCGCGGGCCTTCTTGAGGGTCTCGGCGAAATCTGAGTCCTCCTTGGCAAGCGCATCAAGGTCCGCGGGATTGAAACGACCCAGGAGACCGGCCAGGCCGGCTGCGTCCTTCTTTTTGAGATTGAATTTTTGTTGAAATGTAAGTGCCATAAGTACAGGTCGTTAAATCGGCAGGCCGAGTTTGTCGTAATTCTTGTTCTGCTTGTCGATAGCCTTGCGCGGAGCGTGGAGGTTAAAGATATAGAAGAAGAACGAACCGATAGCGATTGCCAGGGCGCTGAAGAAGCTGCCCCAGCTGAAAACCTTGATGCCGTCGATGCTCTTGCGGAACTCCGTGGGGGTGAATGTGTAGTTGGTGCCGTAGGAGGGCTCGAGGGCGTACATCGCGTCGGTTCCGGCGGAAATCACCGGGGCGTTGAGGTCCGACGATACAGCCGTCAGCTGGGTGCCGATGGCGTGGGCGTTGTGCTCGAGGATATCGCCCAGCTGCGTGAGATGGGCCGGAATGACCTCGCGGGACACGCGGATCATCGTGTTCATTATCGTCTGGATGGTATCGCCGTAGACGTGCTCGCCGACGCGCACCGTCTGAATCTGGTTGCGCAGGTCCTGCTCGTGGTTGGAAATCAGCGACAGCTGCAGCTCTCCGGGCTGGCACGCCAGCACCTCGGTGATATAGGCGCTGAGCTCAGGCGAGCAGGCGGCGCTGCCGGAGTTCACGTAGTTGTTCAGGCCGCGTACGGTTGCGTCGACGCGGAGGTTCTCGTTGGTAACGTATACTGCCACGAGCGAGTCGAGACCGTGGATGTCGTTCTGCGCGGCGGCGCGGTATTCGGACTTATGGGAAAGGTAGTTGAACGAATACATCATCTCGCGGACGCTGAACGCGCCCACGCCTGCCATGAGCAGCACGCAAAGAATCTCGATGGTAATCCACTTGCCGTAGTCCATGGTGGCCTTCTTGGCCTTGACGCCCCAGAAACAGGCCAGGGAGCCGAATATAAAGACCGCCAGCGCCAGACCGGTGCAGACGATTACGTTTTTCTGTTCCAGGAGCAGACCTATCCATACCAGCATGGTCATCATCAGCATGCACAGACTGCTGACGATAAGCGCGACGGACACGGTCTTTTCTTTATTGTTTGCCATTGTTATAGTTATGCCTTTTCTATCAGGAATTGGATTTTACAAGGAAGGGACTGGTTGCGTCCCAGCTTTCGGACTCTACACTGACCACGGCCTTTCCGCGCTCGTTTGCGCTGACGGTGAAGGTGCCGGGGCTGAAACGTATTTCGCCGGAAACGGCCGTAGTGGCCTGCTGAGTAAGGACAACATTGCCGTCCGATACCTCGGCCGTGTATGTGCCTTCGGAGACACTCTGCTGCTCGCGGTTGTCGAAATACTTGATTTTGCCGGTGTTGGGACCGGTAGGTATTATTTCGATTTCATAAATCGGCGGGAGGGCCGTCGGGTCCTGTCCGTTGAGATATGTGATACAGGCGCACTTCAGACTGCCGGAGCCGGAGCTTATCGCCTGCCTGAAGTCATCGAAACTCATGAAGGTTGTGTAGAGTTTCTCGAGAGCCGGACCAATCTGCACAATCGGACCGATAGTGCTGGCCTCGGCGCCGCGGGGCTGTACGCCCGTGCTCTGCAGGAGGTCGACGATTTCGGTGGTGGCCAGCGTCGGGTCGAGGCTCTTTACGAGGCCGACGCAGCCGGTGACGATAGGTGCGGAGAAGCTGGTGCCGTCGACGAGCATATAGCCCGTGGTCTTGGGCACCAGGCCGGGCACACTGACGCCGGGAGCCGACACTGTGCTCTCGTAGAGGTTCTGCTCGGGGAAGTTGCCGTAGTTGCTGAACTCGGCTTTGCTCATGGTGGCGTCGACGGCGGAAACGCGTATGGTGTTGGCGTTGCGCTTGGAGGCGTCCATGGCGCAGAACACGTCCTCGTTGCCGGCGGCCCAGACTATGGTCACGAAATTGCGGGCGGCCATGTCGTAGACATAGTCCCATACCACCTGCTGGCCGAGCAGCTCGGTGCGGGCGAGCTCAATCTGAGCCTCGGGCGGCAGGCTGTTGATTTCATCGGTGAAAGCCACGCCGGCGGATATGTTGATTACCTGGGCGCGGTGGTTGATGGCGTAAAGAACGCCCTGGAGCATGGCCAGCGAGCCGAAGGTCTTGCTCAGGCTGATGGGCATCAGACGGCAGCGGGGAGCCATGCCGGCGCTTGCGCGGCCGTTGTTGGTGGCGCCTACGGCCATTGCGGCCACCATGGTGCCGTGGGCGAGCACGCCGTCGGGGTTCTGGGGATTGTACTCCGCGGGCAGGTCGACGATGGAGTCGCCGCGGGCCACGCTGTATGGCGCCACAATCCTGGTGTCGGCGAACTCCACGTTCTGCAAGTCGAAGTAGGAATCGACTATGGCCACGATAACGTCCTGGCTGCCCATGGTCAGGTCCCAGGCCTGCTGGGCCTTGATCATGTTGAAGTAATAGGCGTGGTCCTCATGGCCGAAGACGGGGTCGTTGGGGCGTGCGCCGCCTTCCATCACCTCCTCCTCGAAGACGAGGAAGGGAATGTCGGGAATCTGCTGCGGCAGGGCGGCCATGATTTCCTGGCGGCGTTCGGCCTCTACCTGGATGGACATCAGCTTGGTGTTGGGATCATAGAAAAGCACCTGGTAGACGGAGTCGGGATAGAGCTCCTTGAACCGTGTAACCCATGCCTCGTAGTCGGCCTGGCCTGTTTCGGCTCCGAAGAGCACGTTGAGGCGGTTGCCGACAACCGGACGACCGCCGTCGTCAATGACGTCGTCCTCGTTGATTGGAGGGACGACGACACTGACGGGAGCGGTCGGATCGTAAGCCGCGGCGTCTTCATTGTGGTCGCGGCAGCTGCGGAACTGGCTGAGCAGGAACAGGAACAATGCCAGCAAGAGCATGAATCCCGCCGCACGGGCAAGACAGCCTCCGCAGCCCCAGGGCTGCCAGAAGAAGTAATGCCACTTCACCGGTCCTTTTGAATCGAAATGTATGCGCTTCATGGGTTAATTAAAATGTGATTTTTTCTATGAGTTTGCCCAGGGCCTCGTTGACCTCGGGCTTGAGTTCGGAACGCTTAAGGTGGACGATGTAGGCCACGGTCATGTACTCTATCCACTCGTTGTAGTGATTGTCGAAGGACTCGACGATGCCGCCGGCGTCGCTCATCATGTCGGCGAACATCTGCGCCAGCTCGTCGTGGGTATAGGTGCCCTTCTGCTCCTGGCCTATGTAGTTGTAGACGCACAGGTCGTTCTCGGCCACGATTTCGCGGGCCTTGTCCTTGAGTTCCTGCGAGAGCATCGAGTAGCCGAAATCGTTTACGAAGGCGTTGATGATGGAAGCCATCATGTCGGCCACCAGGCCTTCCTTGACCTGGGCGATATTGGCGATGCTTACCTCGCTGCGGATTTTCTCGGCGATATAGTCGGCCAGGTTGAGGCGGTCGGCGCAGTCGATGAGTGTCTTGATGAGGTCCTTCATCAGCACGGGACTGAAGGAGTCGTCGCCGGTGAATGTGTTCATCAGCTCCTCCGAGCGCAACTTGTCGTGCCAGAGTTCGATGATATGGTCGGCCAGGTAGGTCTGGTTTGTCTTGGGACGCAGGGTCTCGGCGAAGAGCAGCTCGGTGTTGATGTTGCGCTTCTCGAGCTGACCCATTGCCTGTTCCTTGGTGCGCCAGCCGTAGGCGCGCATGAGCTTCTGCCACTTTGCCTCCTGGTTTGCGCAGCCGGCGAACTCGCCGCAGCGCTTGCGGATTATCTGATACTCGCGCAGGTTGTTGAGACTCTCGTTGAGGTCGGTGCCGTTGACCAGCGAGTGAACCACGCGCAGGCACTCGACCTCGGTGACCTGCAGGGCCTGCAGCAGATGGCCGAAATAATAGTTGTCCTCGGTGCATGAGGCATCCAGCTCCCAGCGCAGGTTGGCCACGGTGTCGATATTCTGGAGGAGTTTCTCGTTGTCGTTGTCGCTGTCGTACTCGGCGTTGAGGATGTCGTGAACTTTCTGCATGATCACGTCGCGCTCGTCCTTCATCTGCTCGTCGCGGATGGAGGAGGCGGCGC
>USGZ01000020.1 GCA_900554265.1 uncultured Porphyromonadaceae bacterium | reverse complement strand
TGTTATATGGTCCTGATGTCGAGGCGTGTATGGGCGGGGCGGAGGAGGATTGTCACTCCGGCAGGACCACGCCGCGAAGCACCAGCTGGACTTTCTCCTTCTTGCCGTTGGCGGATTTGAGGCGCAGCGTCACTTCCTTGTAGATTTCGCCGCGCTGGCCGGCGGTGTGGAAATCGACGCCTATAGTCGTGCTCTCGCCGGGGCGCAGCGGCCTCCGCGTATATGTCGGCTCGGTGCAGCCGCAGGAGGCACGCGCCGAGAGTATGGCCACGGCGTCGCTGCTGCCGTTGGTCATCGTGAAATCGAGGTGTACGGTCCCCTTGTCGACGCTGACGGTGCCGAAATCGGCCTCGGTGCGGTCGAAGTTTACGCCGACCTTCGAGCCCGGCGTCCTGGCCTGGGCGGCGGCGATGCACAGCAGCGCTATCAGCGTCAGAACTAAGCCTCTGAGATATTTGCGTATTTTCATTTTTGGTCGAAATAATGGCCGAGTACATCTGTGGCCGCGGCGAAACTGCTCCGGCGGTTGGCCAGGACGTCAGCCTCCGCGTCGATAAGCCGGCGCGCGATGTCCGGATTGTTGTAGAAGTGCTTGCGCAGCTGCTCGTCGATAGTCTCGAACATCCAGTAGCGTGCCTGGCGCGAGCGCTTTTCCTCAAAGTAGCCGTTGCGCTTTACGAAGGCGAAATAGCGGTCGATCATGTCCCATACCTCCGGAATGCCGAGCTCGTAATAGCCGGAATAGGTGAGTACTTCGGGCTGCCAGCCCGAATCCGTCGGCGGGAAGAGGCGCAGGGCTGAGCGGTACTGTGCCTGTGCCAGCTGCGCCGGCCCGACGTTGTCGCCATCGGCCTTATTTATGACTATGCCGTCCGCCATCTCCATGATGCCGCGCTTGATGCCCTGCAGCTCGTCGCCGGCGCCGGCAATCTGAATCAGCAGAAAGAAGTCGACCATCGAGTGTACGGCCGTCTCGCTCTGTCCGACGCCAACGGTCTCGACGAAGATGTTGTTATATCCCGCGGCTTCGCAGAGAACGATGGTCTCGCGCGTCTTGCGAGCCACGCCCCCGAGCGAGCCTGCCGATGGCGAAGGGCGGATGAAAGCGTCGGGGTGAACCGCGAGTTTCTCCATGCGCGTCTTGTCGCCGAGGATGGAGCCCTTCGTACGCTCGCTCGAAGGGTCGATTGCAAGCACGGCGAGCTTGCCGCCGTCCTTGAGCACATGAAGGCCGAACACGTCGATACTGGTGCTCTTGCCCGCTCCCGGCACTCCCGTGATGCCTATGCGGCGGGATTTGCCGGAGTAGGGCAGACACTTCTCGATAACCTCCTGCGCCAGCGAGTAGTGCTCCGGAGCCAGGCTCTCGACCAGGGTCACGGCGCGGCTCAGCGTAGTGACATCGCCCTTGAGGATGCCCTCCACCAGCTCGCCGCAGGTCGGTATGGGCTTGCGGCGCGGGCGTTTCTTGAGGTAGGGACTTACGGATGGCGGCTGCTGCACGCCTTCGTTGACGGTCAGTCCGCTGTATTTTTCGTCGTTTTCAGGATGCTCCATGTTCATAAGTCTACTTTGCAGGCTTCGCCTTGTCCGATGGGCTTTTCGTAGGCGCGGCGCCGGCGGTGCTGTTCGCGCTCGAAGTATTCCCATTGTTTCTGTACGTTCTCGTTGCCCTCAAGCTCGGGATTGCTCTCGGCCTCCTTGTAGCCCTTCGAGTTGAAGTAGGGTATCAGATGGCTGAACAGCAGCGCGTTGACGCCCTTGCTCTGATATTCCGGCTTAACGGCCACCAGAAGCAGGTCGACGGTGTCGTTCCTGCCGTAGAGGCCCTTGAGCAGGTAGTACCAGCCAAGTGGGAAAAGCTTGCCGCGGCTCTTCTGCATCGCCCGCGACATAGAAGGCATCGATATGCCTACGGCAACCAGACGGTCCTCGCTGTCGGCCACGATGCATACGTTGTCCAGTCCGAGCATCTGGATGTAAATTCGGATGTAATAGTCTATTTGACTGGGCGTCAGCGGCGAGTAGCCATAGAGGTCGGCGTAGGCCTCGTTGATGAGCTGGAATATCGCCTGACCGTACTTGTCGATAAGTTCCTTGAGATTCCTGCAGCGCACTACCCTCAGACCGAACTTGCGTGCCACGATGTCCGCGATGCGCTGATGCTTTTCCGGAATCGCTTCGGGAACCTTGATGCGGTATTCGACCCAGTCTACCTCCTTGGTGAAGCCCATGCGCTCCATGTGTTCGGGGTAATAGGGATAGTTGTAGATGGTGGCGATGGTGCCCAGGCGGTCGAAGCCTTCGATGAGCATGCCCTCGTGGTCCATGTCGCTGAACCCCATAGGCCCGACTATGCGGGTCATGCCGCGCTCACGTCCCCATTTCTCTACGGCCTCGAAAAGAGCGTCGACGACTTCGGCGTCGTCGACGAATTCCACGAAGCCGAAGCGCACGTCCTTACGCCCCGTTTTTTCGTTTACGGCCTTGTTGATGATTGCCGTGATAGTCCCGACGGGCTCGCCGTTGCGGAAGGCCATGAACGACTGCGCCTCGCAGAATTCAAATGCCGGGTTTGTGTCGCGGTCGAGTGTGGCAAGGTCGTCGCGTATCAGCGGCGGCACGTAGCAGCCGTTGCCTTTATAATGGTCGATGCCGAACTGTACGTATTGCTCGAACTGGTCGCGAGCATAAATCGGATGTACGTAGACGGACATGTATGTGTCGGATTTAGGGTATGAGTGTTAGAAAGTTGGCGACTCCGTAGACGGGCTCCGGACGCCATGGCGACAGCAGCCATGCCACTATCAGCAGCATTACCGCGACAAAGACGGCAATCAGAAGATAGAACCGCTTCTGGCTGCGGCCCTCGAGGGCCATGTGCAGCTGTTCCAGGTCGCTGTAGCGGCGCGCCGGATTCGGGTCCGTGCAGACGCGGACAACGCGCTGCAACGTCGGGTCGGTGTTCCCGGCGGCCTCCATGGCCTCGCGAAGCGTCGTGCCGTAGTTGTAAAGGTCGTCGGCGAGCTGTCGGCGGCTCAGCGACGGACGCTGCTCGAAGCCTACATCGATAAGCTTAAGGTTACCGACGTTTTCGGTGAAGATAATGTTCTCGGGCCGCAGCGGAGGATGGACGATGTGGTTGCGCTGGATGTACTGCATGGCGTTGACCAGCTGGTGTCGCATCTGCTCGATGTGGGCGTCGGTCACGCGCTTCTCGTTAATGAGCTTGCGCAGGGTGTCGCCGTAGACATCGTCGGTCACTATGCAGCGCCCGAGTCCGGGAATGTCCTCGAAATCATTGATCATCACTATGTTCGGATGCGCCAGGTTGTAGCGCACGTCGAACTCCTTCTCGATCATCTCCCGGTACTCCGGCACGTCCCGGAACTGGGGCTTGAGCGTCTTGATCATCACCCACTTGCCGAATTTTCGGGCAGTGTAGATGTCGTAGAACTCCTCGTCCCAGTCGGGCAGATGCTCTATTTCGGTCCAGCGGGTCTGGTCTGCCATGCCGGTGTCAGTTTGCGGGTGCGTCGAAGGTTATGACCTGGTATTCGCCTGGCTGCAGCGTGGTCTTGACGGTAGCGGCGCTGTCCGGAGCGAAGATGTCGGTCAGATTCTCGCCTTCGAGCAGTGTCTTGCCTTCGGCGGCGCTCTGCTCGGCCGCGCTGAGGTTAACGGCCACATAGGTGCCCTTGCCGTCCTTGGTGCGGGTGAAGCTGTAGATGGCCGGATTGCCGTTGTCGACCTTGACGAGCTCGGCGCCCTCGCTGCCGTTGGCGAGCTCGGCGCGGCTGTGCTTCAGGCCGTTGAGGGTCTGGTAGAAGGCGAAGTATTCGTTGCGCGGTTCCCACTCGGGAGCGTTGTCCTTCTTGAAGAACTCGAGGGCGCGGTTCATGCCCGTTTCCTGGCCGGTGTAGATTACCGGCATGCCCGGCAGCGTGTAGGTCAGCACGGCGAAGCCGGGGGCGAGGATGCCCAGGCGCTCGAATTCGGTGCCTTCCCAGGAGTTCAGGTCGTGGTTCGAGGTCATGTTCATCAGGTAGGCGTCGGCGGGGTACTGCTCTGCCTGTACGGCAAGCAGAGAGTCGATGGCGCTGGCGTCCTTGGCGGGGAAAGTACGCGGGGCCTCCCCTTCCTTGGCGAAGGTGTACTGGCCCTGGGTGGCGGCGATTTCGCTGAACAGGTCCTTCATCGGCCAGTTGTAGTCCATGTCGAAGGCATATTCTACCAGTTCGGGCTCGGTGGCCTCGGCGAGCATGAAAATCGGGCGTTCGCCGGCGGCGCTCTGCAGGGAGTCGCGGGCGTCGTTCCAGAAGTCGACCGGTACACGGCCGGCAACGTCGCAGCGGAAGCCGTCGATGCCAGCCTCGGTAATCCAGAACTTCATCGCGTCGATCATCGCCGTGCGCGTGCCGGCGTTGTCGTAGTCAAGCTGATAGACGTCGGTCCAGTCGAACGGGCCGTACATCTGGCCTTCCTCGTTGAGCTTATAGTATTCCGGATGCTCGGTAACCCAGGCGTTGTCGCAGCCCGTATGGTTGGGTACCCAGTCGATAATCACTTTCATGCCCAGGGCGTGGGCGCTGTCGACAACGGCCTTGAAGTCGTCGAAGGTGCCGAATTCGGGGTTGACGGCCTTGTAGTCGCGCACGGCGTAGTAGCTGCCCAGCTCGCCCTTGCGGTTCACTTCGGAAATGGGATGTATGGGCATGAACCAGAGGATGTCGGCGCCGAGTTCGTGCAGGCGCGGCAGCTGGCCGGCGAATTCGCGGAATGTGCCGCTGTCCGTGTACTGGCGGGTATTGACTTCGTAGATTACGGCGTTACGGCTCCAGTCGGCATGGTCGGCGCCGGCGGCGGGGGCTTCTTCGGCGGGTGCCTGGGTCTTGCCGCAGGATACCAGGAGTCCAGCGGCGGCGAGAATTATGGCGAATATGTTTTTCATAATACGGTGTGTTGTTTTTGTGGTATGTCGGTTATGTTGCTTTTGCGGAAATCAGTCGCAGTCATCGGTGAAATTCACGGGGATTTCCCGGTCGATGGACTTGTCCAGGCTTATGAGGGTCTCCGTGCCCGTAACGCCGGGTATCATCTGTATTTTCTTGTTGAGCAGTTCCATCAGGTGCTCGTTGTCGCGTGCGTAAAGCTTTACCAGCATCGTGTAAGGACCTGTGGTGAAGTGGCATTCCACGATTTCAGGAATTTTTTCCAGCTCCGGTACCACGTCGGCATACATGGCGCCGCGTTCGAGGTTGACGCCGATATACGTGCAGGTGGCGTAGCCGAGTATCTTGGGATTTACCTGATAGCCGGACCCCGTGATGACCTTGAGGTCTATCATACGCTGCAAGCGCTGATGGATGGCCGCGCGCGATACGCCGCATTCCATCGCTACGTCCTTCGAGGGTATGCGCGCATTGTGCATCACAATGCGCAGAATATGTCTGTCGAGTGTGTCGATTTTTTCAGCCATGATTTTTATGTGTTTTTATTTTTATTGCAAAATTAGCAAATTTTTTATTCTTTGCACCATTTTGCTTGCAAAAAATCCGGAATCAGCCGTTTTTTAACCCTATTTGCGAGAAAAAAGTCATGGCAGCCTCGTCAGCGCATGGCCTGCGTGCGCAAGCAGAAGCCCTCCCGCAAAGGAAAGAGTCGCGTAGGCCAGCAGTATCCAGAAGCGGCTGTCACCGAAAAGAAGGTAGTTCTCGTGGGCGAAGGTGGAGAATGTCGTGAAGCCGCCGCAGAATCCCGTTATCAGGAGCAGCCGCAGTCCCGGACTGAGGTCGATTCCACGCTCCGCCAGGCCGTAGAGTATACCGATAGCCAGGCAACCGGCCATATTGACCGCGAAAGTCCCCCAGGGGAACAACCCTCCGGCCTGCCCGTCTAAAAACTTGCTCACCAGATACCTGCAGCCTCCGCCTGCCGCACTCCCGGCCATGACCATCAGCAAATTCATCCACATAGTTCTGATTAATTGCAGTTAGAAATCTTGAATCTGTTCCTTGCCCGCTTCCCCGGCGGTGTCTCTTTTCCCGAGGTTCCGGAGCAGTTGTGAGATGGAGACGCGACGCAGGGCCGTGCCTTCGGTAAGGATATTGTATTCTTCCTCTGTCATGCCGGCGAGCTTCTCGGCACTTATGCCGCGCAGGGCATCGCCCCTGGTGCCGCCGCCGAGCGTACCGGTGCTTAGTCCGCGGTTAAGGGGGCAGGCGTCCTGGCAGATGTCGCAGCCGAATATGCGTCCCGGCAGCCTTAGCTCCCGCGGCAGCTCGCCCCTGTATTCGATAGTCAGGTACGACAGGCACTTGCGCGCGTCGAGGCCTCCCTTGCCGTCCAGCGCGCCCTGCGGACAGGCACGGACGCAGGCACCGCACTGCGTGCATACTCCCTCGGAAGGAATTCCAGGCGCCGTACAGCTTCCTTCCGGCAGGTGCGTCCAGAGTATCTCCCCGAGTAGCACCTTTGTCCCGAAGCCGGGAACCGCCAGAAGCCCGTTGAGCGCCCTGCGCCCGAGGCCCGCGTGTTCGGCCCAGTAGCGCTCGCGCAGAGGAGCCGAATCGGTGCATATGCGCGTCCGCGACCCCGGCACAAGCCTCTCCAGCTCGCGGGCGACAGGTTTCAGCCGGCTCTTGAGCTCCTTGTGGTAGTCGCGCCCGAGTGCGTAGTCCGCGAACAGCTCTGAGCGTCCGTGGGCGCCGTAGGCATATGCCGCGCAGATTATGCTGCGGCAGCCCGGCAGCAGGGCGGAGGGGTCCGCGCTCAGCTCCTTGTTGCGCTCCAGGTAGTCCATCGTGCCGTGGCAGCCGCGCGCAAGCCAGTCGTCCAGAAGCCGCCGCGCTTCGGCACCGACGGCTTCCGCCTCGCAGACCCCTGCCGCGCAGGCGCCCGTCCGACGCACCGCCGCGACAATGCTTCCGGCGGAAATATCACATAGGGATGACTCCGAACTCATAGCCTTGTTCCTTAAGCCATTCGATGGAGCGGGGCAGGGCATAGCGCATGTTGCGCGAGGCCTTCAGGGAATCGTGGAAAACGATGATGGAGCCGTTGCGCGCGAATCGGCGCACATTGGCGAACACCTGCTCGCCGCTGAGTTTCTTCGAGTAGTCGCGCGTCACCAGGTCGTACATCACTATGTTGTACCTCTGTTTCAGGATTGCCGCCTGCTTCCAGCGCAGCAGCCCGTGCGGCGGCCGGAACAGGGGGCTGTCGATGAGCTCGTCCGCGTGCTGAACATCGCGCAGGTACCCTACGGTCATTGTCTTCATGCCCTGAAGGTGGTGCATGGTGTGGTTGCCGTAGCTGTGGCCGCGGCGCCTTACTTCCGCCAGAAGCTCCGGATGCCGCCTTACATTGTCGCCGACCATGAAGAACGTGGCTTTGACGCCGTAGCGGTCCAGGGTGTCGAGCACCCAGGGCGTCTCCTCCGGAATCGGTCCGTCGTCGAATGTCAGGTACACCGTCGGCCTGCTGCCTCGCCGCTTGATGCGCCAGATGGCCTCGGGAAACAGCAGGCGGTAGAGCAGGGGAGGCTGTTCAATGAGCATAGGCGTCCGAATGCAGGCGGCTCCAGTCGCCGGCGGTGAAGCCGTGGGCGCCCATCAGTTCGTTCGACAGCGCCATCGGGTCCGTTCCCGCAAGGGCATGCAGTTTCAGCAGCGAAATCGCACGGCGGATTGTGGCCTGGTCCTCGGGGCTGAAATTCTCCAGCTCGGCGCCGAGTTCCTCGGCCGAGTAGCCGTTGATGTAGATCATCGGGGCGATTATCCAGTCCTCCTGTACGTCGAGGTCCTTGATATTCAGCATATCGTCCGCGGCTTCGGCCTCGTTGCGCAGACCCGGGTCGCGCAGGAAGATTTCCGCGCGGTTGGCAAGGGCCACGGCCTCCGCCAGATAGCAGAACGCATAGCCCTCGGAGCGCGAGAAGGCGCGCCGTTCGCTCGGTAGGAGAGTGGTGCCGTAGGTGATATATTGTGCGTAGCGGTCGGCCTCGCGCCGGGCCAGGTCGTAGCAGGCCTGCAGGTCGGCTTCGTTGCCGGTCTGCATGTACAGGTCATAGTACATCCGGGCGATATAGAGTCCCATCATCGTGTCGTAGGGCGATGCTTCCGCCGGAAGCTTGCGCCCTATCAGGTCCAGCAGGATGCGGGCCATGTCCGCCTGCGTCGAGGGCTTGACATAGCCGGCCTGGATGGCGGCGTTCTGCGCCTCCGCGCTCGCGGGTACATCGGGCATGAGCATCAGGTTCTCGGCAATGGTGTAGATACCCGAGCGTATGGACGATACCATGCGGCGGATTGTCTCGTCAAGGTAAAGCTCGCTGCCGTGCTCGTCGATTCCGCCCCAGCGGTATTTGCTCATTATGTTGGCGAAACTCTTCTGCGCCGTCACGTTGTAGATGCCGCGCTGCCGCACGCCGGTCACCTCGTTGGCAAGCCCGGTGGCCGACATGAAGGGCGTCAGCCCAAGGTAGTAGCGGCTCGGAACGGTCGTCGCGAAGTAGACTGGCCGCTGCCAGCCTCCTGTGATTGAGTTGGCGATCATGTCGAGCGACAGCACCTTGCTCTGGTTCATGCCGTTGCCCTGCTGGGTGAGGTCGACGGTCACGTCCTCGATGAATGGTTCTACATAGAGGCTGTCGAAAATCGCCGCGCCCGTGCCGTAGTGCTCGAGGGCCGCCTGGCGGTCGACGGGGATATAGACGTTCGGACTGGTCATATACGGCGCCCCGACAAGCCGCGGGTCGGACTTGTAGAGGCTGTCCAAAGCGTCGAAAACGTTTGTCGGAGCCATGTTGGCCGGGGCTATGAAGCTGTATGCCAGGCGTTCGTAGCGCCAGTCGTGCGGCGTGGCGAGCATCGGTACCGGCGCGGCCTCGTAGGCCGGCTGCGTCTGCTGCGTGGCGTACCAGTCCGTGGTCAGATATGAGAGATTGACTACGCGGACGTCTGTGCGGTAGCCCTCTACTTCCTGCGCGTACCAGAGCGGGAAAGTATCGTTGTCGCCGTTGGTGAAGATTATCGCGTCCGGGTCCAGCGAACTCAGGTAGTTGAAGCCGAAGTCGCGGGTGGTGTAGCGGTTGCTGCGGTCGTGGTCGTCCCAGGTCTGCGATACCATTTGCAGTGGTACCGCCAGGGCAACTATGGTCACGATGCCGGCGATGCCTGCGGAAATTTCCTTGGAGGCTTTGCCTTTGGCAAGCCACTTGTGCAGCAGCACGGCCAGCGCCGGGATGGCCAGGCCTATCCAGATTGTGAAAGCATAGAAGCTGCCCGCGTAGGCGTAGTCGCGTTCGCGCGGCTGACCGGGGGTCTGGTTCAGATACAGCACGATGGCCAGACCTGTCATGAAGAACAGGAAGAAAACTACCCAGAACTGCTCTATTCCGCGGCCTTCGTTGGCCCAGCCGCGGTAGAGTGCCTGCATCAGCAGCCCGAATACGCCGAGCAGGAGCGGAAGCATGTAGAACACGTTGTGGCCCTTGTTGCCCTTGCCGAACTCGTCAGGCAGAAGGCTCTGGTCGCCCAGGCGCGCGTTGTCGATGGCCGGAATTCCGCTTATCCAGTTGCCTAAGTGCGGCTCGCCGTTGCCCTGCAGGTCGTTCTGCCGCCCGGCGAAGTTCCACATGAAGTAGCGCCAGTACATATGGTTCAGCTGGTAGTTCACGAAATAGCGCATGTTGGTTCCGAAGCCGGGTTTCCATGCCATTTCACGCACTGCCGGCTGACCCGTGGCGGTGTTGACGTAGGTCGTCACCGGTTCCATGCCCGGCAGATAGCGCATCAGCTCCATGCGGGGCACGAAGCCCTGCTGCGCCCACTGCTGGCGGATTTCCCGCGGGATATTGTCGAAATCGGAGATATGGTAGCCGGCCCAGCTCTTGTACGACGGCACATGCGCAGGATCGGTGCTGTAGATGCGCGGGAACAGCATGTTCAGGTCCGGCATCGTCTTGTAGTTCGGTCGCGTTACCTCGTCGACGTAGCGGTCAGGTTCGTCCGGACTGCTCTTTACTGCTTTGCTATAGATATGGTCCGTTGTCGAAACCGCTCCGCCGTCGCTGTTGCGGAGGTAGCCGTCGAGGGTCGTCGTCAGGGGATAGCCGTAGTCGTCGACTTCGACGTAGTAATTGCCCGAACCTTCAGGATACTCTATCTCGCGCAGTTTCTCGGCGAACGTCGGGCCCAGGAACAGGGGCCGGTCGCCGTACTGCTCGCGGTTCAGGTAGCTCGCCAGGGCGAAAACATTGTCCGGCGAGTTCTGGTTCATGGGCGTGTCAGCCGTGGCGCGGATAAGAAGCAACGCGTACGACGAATAGCCGATGAACATAACCATCACGCTCAGCACCGTCATGGCCATCAGTCGGCGCGTAATCTTCTTGCCAAGTGCGTAGATCAGCACGAAAAGCCCTATGCTTATCAGAACACCCAGCACTACCGAATGCCCGATGAAGGGTATGCCGGCCAGGATGATGCTCAGCACCGTCAGCGCTTTGGCAAGCCCGAAGGTGTGCTGGTCGTAGATAGACACCAGCGCGAGTACGAAAGTCGCCAGAAGCAGTATGGCATAGAGCAGAACGCCCATGTTGTACGACATCCCCAGCGTATTCACGCACAGCAGCTCGAACCACTGGGCCATCTGCACGATGCCCGGTACCAGGCCGTAGAGTATCGCGCCGACAAGTACCACCGATACCCCGAGGGCTATCAGCGACCCGACGGCGTTTACATTTTTAAACTTTCTGTAGTAATAAATAAGACACAGCGCCGGGATGCACAGCAGGTTCAGAAGGTGTACCGCTATGGATACGCCGATAACGTAGGCTATCAGCACCAGGTAGCGGTCGCTGCCCGGCTCGTCGGCACGGTTCTCCCATTTCAGCATCAGCCAGAATACCAGCGCCGTGCAGAACGACGAGAACGCATAGACCTCGCCCTCTACTGCCGAGAACCAGAACGTGTCGCTCCAGGTGTAGGCAAGCGCGCCGCAGAGGCCCGCGGCCATGATGACTATGGTCTGCCAGAGCTGCGGAGTCTCGCCGTCCTTTATCATCAGCTTGCGGGCAAGATGAGTTATCGACCAGAACAGCAGCAGGATAGTCGCTGC
>USGZ01000019.1 GCA_900554265.1 uncultured Porphyromonadaceae bacterium | reverse complement strand
GGCGAAGCAGCACTTTTCCAGCGGGAAGACGTACTTGGGGATATAGACCTTCTTGCGGCCGGCCACGGGCAGCGTGCCGCCGTGGTTCTTGAGCATGACCACGCTCTTGGCCTGGGCGTCGTAGCCCTCGGCCATGAATTCCGGACAGCCGACCAGCGACTTGGTATGCTCCGGGTCGAGGTAGGGATTCTCGAACAGGCCGGTGCGGAAAATGTTGCGGAGCAGGCGCGCGGCCGACTTGCGCATGCGGGCGTCCATCCAGGGCTGTCCGTGCTCGGCCACGCCCATACGGTAGGCTTCGAGGACGGGGACCTTGTCGTTGTTGCCGCCGAACTGGTCGACGCCGGCCATCAGCGCCTTATAGTGGCGCTCGGCAACGCTGAGATTCTCCACGCCCCAGGGCTTGCCCCCGTGTATGCCGGGATGCTCGTAGTCGCCGGTAATCATCCAGTCGGTGCAGACTACGCCGTCGTAGCCGGCGGCCTCGCGCAGCATATCGGTGATTATCTCGCGGTTATATGAGTTGGCCACGTTCTCCGAGGTCTGGTTGTAGCAGATGGTATAGTAGGGCATCACCGCCGAGGCCATCCCGGTCTTGCCCCTGAGGCGGAAGGCGCCCTCGGTGAAGGGAATCTTGTGCATCTCGAAGTTGCCGCCGGGATAGACCGCGTACTTGCCGATGCCGTAGTGGGCGTCGCGGCCGCTTTCGCAGGCGCCGCCGCCGGGCCAGTGCTTGACCATGGCGTTGACGCTGCCGAAGCCCCAGCCGTCGGCGATTTCGGTGCTGTCGGGCGAAGTCTGGAAGCCGTCGCAGTAGGCGCGGGCCAGGTCGGCGGAGAGCCGCGGGTCCTCGCTCAGGGTGCCTACGCAGCGGTACCAGCGCGGGTCGGTGGCGATGTCGACCTGCGGCGAGAGAGCCGTGGCGAAGCCCAGGGCGCGGTATTCGGCCGAGGCCACCTGCCCGAAGCGCTCTACCAGCTCAGGCGAGAAAGTGGCCGCCAGGCCTATCGGGCCGGGCCACATCGAAATCTTGCTGCCACCGCCGGCATTGAACTCGGCGTCTGCGCGGGCGCTGTGGCGCGGGTCGGAGGAGTTGTTGGCGGGTATGCCGTGGTCGAGGCCCTCGACGAAGGCCTGCACGCGGTTGTTCCAGCGCGCCGCCGTCTCCGGGCTCTCGATTATGGTCACCAGGACGTGGCGCAGATGGTCGTCGCGCAGGAATTTCTTCTGATGGTCCGTCAGACCCCATGCGGGAGTCACGCCGGCGCGGTAGGGCTGGCCGTCGTAGTCGGAAACGTCGTACGACGTCGCCGGCACGGCCTGGTGGTTGCTGTATAACATCAGACCGGCGATTTCCTCCATGCTCAGCTGAGCCGCCAGGTCGGCGACACGCTCCTCGGCCGGCAGACGCCAGTCCTCGTAGGGGTCCAGGTGCCCGTTGCGGTTTAGGTCCTTGAAGGCGAAGCCGTCGACCGTCATCAGTTCGATGCCCGATTCGGGCGAATATCCTAAGGTCATGCCTCCCGGTTGGGTGACGACTACATGGTTGTCGCACACCTCGGCGGTCCATTTCGCCCCTTCCGGCGGAACCGGCGCGCCGAAATCCTGCGCCACGGCCCCCGCAGCGGCAAAAGCCGCACTAATAATCAGGCCCGCAGCCTTAGCCTGTATCTTCATGGTAATTCTGAATAAGTTGTTGAGGTCAAATCCGACTGCAAAAATAGGGTGTCAGCCGGAGATAAGATGAAAAATTGGCACAAAAGTGCATTTGTTAACATAGTTTAGCATTCGGGGGGGGTAATTTGTGAACAAATATTTAATTTTGCAGCTACAATTATAATGGACGGGATTTGTTACAGATTCTTATTTGAACATATTTCCATTTTTTGCAATAAACTGAATTTTCCATGCATAAACAACTCAAGTTCTCTTGGGCACATATATTTGCGTTGCTTGCTGCGCTGTTCTTTGGTTACATGGCATTTGTAGGCAATGCCTATCGCTCTGGCGGCAACATCGACATGTCCGTATTATGTGCTGTTGTGATGGCATTGGTGGCGATAGGCGCAGCGGTTATACCGCAGATGTTTAAAGCCAGCGATGCGCATATGAATAGAAACATATGGATAGAGCGGGTTTTCATTTTCGGCCTTATTCCTGTACTGGGCTTCGCTTTTTTGGGTATTACGGGAGGTTTCAACTACCTTAATATAGTAAGCAATAAAGACGCGATTGAACATACATATGCCATGGCCAAAACATCGGCCTCCGACATGTTCGACGACTACGACCATTATACAAGAGCGCGTGTCAGCAATTTGGCTGAAAGCAATTTTGAGGATTCAGAATGTCAGCCAACGGGGATTCAAAAGGAAAATATGGTTTACTTGTTGGGCCACATGATAACTTTTGATAATCTGCGACTTGCCAATTACCGCCGTGAAGTTGAGGAATATCTTGGAGGTACCCAAACAACGATAAACAATGTTTCCGTACTTTCTGATATTCAGGCTTTGCAGACAAACGTTGAAAGATGGCATAACTATTTGGCCACTACAGCTAATACAAATCTGAGCTTTGAAGGAGCTCCCACACCCTTTACTTCTTCGAATTTGGCGAGAGCCCAGAGCTGTTTGCAAAGTCTTCAAACAACTATAGCCGACTCAAAACTCCATATTAAGGGATCGGTAATCTTGTACTTCCTGTTTGTACTTTTAGGTATAGCTTGCCTGTATCTGCCGTGGGCGGCGCAGGCACGAAACCCGAAAAGTGTTCTGAGAATTTCGCCCTTCTCTCATGAGTCGGCAGACCTGGAACATGGCAAATATAAATTGGATTCCGATTACCCGGTATTCGTAATAAACGACAACAGATGACTATATCAGATATTCAATCCTCAACTCCTGCAGCGCTTGCAGATGCCATCATTGTCAGAAAGATAACGCGTGACCAGGTCAAGAACGCACTTGCCGGCAATCCTAAGCTCACCGAGGTGATGGATGCACTCAGCGGCAGAATGGAAGGAGAACTCAAGAAGCTGCAGCAATCGAAATATCAAGAGGATTATAAGGATTTCCTGGCGGTATATCCGGATTACCATCGTAAGGCTGAACTTATGCTACAGGCAAAAGCTTTGCCTCCCCGTCCTGCTGATGTTGTGGATTGGCGTGCGCTCGACAAGACAAATGCCGAGAGTCTGATTTGCTTTCAGAATAAATATCCCAATAGCGTATATGTAAGTGATGCAAAGACTGCGTTGCGTAGGGTTTTGGAGTCTTACCCTGAAGAAGAGCGGGATTGGTATTTGCTGGATAAATCGGATGTCGTTGAACTTATCGACTACAAAAGCGATTACCCCGAAAGCAAACATATCGAGGAAGTGGAAGATAGAATTCAGTTTCTTGCGGCGAAAATGGATGCCGATGAAAGAGCCTGGGTTTTCCTCGACAGAAACAACATAGAATCGGTCGAAAAGTATATTCGCGATTTTCAGCATGGCAGTCATGCCGCGGATGCGCAGGAACTGCTGAAGCAACTGGAGGCCAGATTGCCCGACGACGAGAAAGCCTGGAGGCAACTGGATAAGGACAACTATGACGCCGTCGTCGGGTTTATCAAGGAATACCCCGGTAGTCCAAGACTCGAAGATGCCAAGGCTGCAATGAAGAGGCTCGAGGATTCATTTGATGATGAGGAGCGCGAGTGGTATAAAAAACTCGATAAGAAAAACCGAGATGCGCTGGTCGATTATCTGGATAAATATCCGGCTGGCCGTCACGCTGTTGAAGCTCAGAAGTTAATTGAGCAACTTGAATTTCAGGATGAGGTTTATGGCGACGATTATCTGCTCGAACTCATAAATAATATTCGTGAGGATAATATTGAAAACGAGGACGACGATGACGACTCGGAAATCCTTGCCGCACGTTTGCGTGCTTTGGTTTCCGATGGGAAATATACTCGTGAAAAAATCTGCACATTTATAGGTCGTCACCAAAATGTATTATTTCCTGAAGATATCAAGGAATTAAATAGGAAGGCGGTCATATCGTACAATAAGTTGCGGGATTGTGGTATAGATCCTCGTTTCCTAGAAGCAGTAAAAAGCTCAAAGCGTCGCGAGCAATTCGAAGTGCCAGAGACGATTACAGCAATATCCAATACATCGACCGAAGTCTATTTTTGGGGATTGCCTTCTTCCGGCAAAAGTTGTGCTATAGGAGCCATTCTCTCTGTAGCACATAATGGTGAAATTGCAGAGTCTATGGTGTGCAAAGAATGTCAGGGCTACGATTATATGAGCAGGCTGGTTTCCAATTTTGCCGCGACGGAAAACGTCGCAGTCTTGCCTCCGGCTACTGAAATTGCTTCAACTTACGAGATGGCGTTCGACTTGCACGATAACGATAATAAAGTTCACCCAATAACCATAATTGACCTTGCCGGGGAACTGATTCGTTGTTTCCATTTGGTTAAGGCCAGGAAAGTGCTAAAAGTTAGAAGTCAGCAAGCTTGGGACACTCTGCAAAGTCTTTTGGTGAGCAGACGCTCGGGTAATCGGAAAATTCATTTCTTCGTAATAGAATATGGAGCGGAAAGCAAGAAGTTTGAAGGTTATGCTCCGGATCTTTACTTAAATGCAGTGGCTGAACGTATTGACAAAATGAATCTGTTTCAGCACGATACGGACGCCATATATGTAATGTTCACCAAAGTAGATAAAACCGGGAAGACTGGTCAAGCCCTGGAAGAGGAATTAAGAGAATATATAAGGCGTTATTATAAAGGGTTTTGTAATACGCTTGCGGGTGTATGCAAAACAAATAATATCAATGGAGGCAAGCTCGTTTGCTTACCGTTTACTCTTGGAGAGGTATGTTTCGGAGACTTGTGCATTTTTAATGACAAGGCGGCCTCTAATGTGGTGCGGGAACTTATAGTCAGGAGCGCGGGCATTTCTAAGAATAAACTTAAAGGAGGTCTTGCAAGATGAAAATTGGCATCGCTCTAAAAACGACCTATACAGGAGATAGAGAACCTGAATTCATTAATGGGTCTATTGAATGGGACGGCTATGTAGATGACGTCAGGTCATTTTTTGCCTATATAACTAACGAACAGAATACGCTGACTTTCATTCAAATATTAGAGTCAGGTGTGCTGTATTGTTACGTAAGGCGTAAATCCGGACGAGATAATGATAACCGTGCCTATTTTCTATATGTGCCGGCATCTGCGGATATTTCGCCAAAAAAACTTGTTGAAATTGTCAATTGCTTTGTCGATTGTTCTGCGAGACGAGATAAAGATGGTCTGCGAAGTTTGACCGAAGTCGAGTATGGCGAACGCAAGTCGCTGGTATACACTTCGTCGAACAGAGATGCGGCGAAGATGGCTGTGTTCGATAAAAACAAACGCGATTTGGGCGAATTTCTTTCGTTGGTCGGATATCAGCAGTTTAATAGCGAATACAAGGGCGTGATAATTGCCGACGGACAGGAAGAATCTATTAACACCGAGGATATCAGCGGCAAACAACTTGAGCGCCCGATTACCATCAAGCCTCCGACACAAGAGGAAATGGAAAGGAAGTGGAAGATTGGCGGGGTAACGTTGTATGTAAACGACAAGCCGTTCACAGCCCCCATGAAGGTGCTCAGTGGGACTCCTTTGGATGTAGAGGCTCGCCGGCAACCCTGCAATCCTGTAAAATTCACCGTGCAGCCGATTATTGACGGGAAGTCTATTTCCATCAATGGTGCCCAGCCGTTCACGCGTGATATTTCAAGCCGAAATTTCAAAGTGCTGGATGAGAACTGTATTACTATACAGAGTGTAGATATCAGAGTCAATAGCCGGCCGTTGGGCAATCGCCCGATATCGGTCAATGCTGCTGACGAAGCAAGTCTCTGTGTTAGAGCCGACGGATATGAGGAACCAAAGGACCAGCCGTTTATGCCTCTGGATATCACTGTTGAGACCATATACTTGGAGAGAAAGGTTCAGGAATACAAAGGAACAATAGCGCTGCCTGGTGGTGCAAGAGCGGATATAATTCTGAAAGGAAGGAACATGCCCGAGGCCAACATAGCTCCTGAGCTGTATGGTTACAAAGTGCGGCAAACACTCAACGGAGTGGAGTACATACCGGATTATGATGCGGGCATAGACAAGCCAAAGAAGAAGATGCCCAAGTATGTATACACCCTAATTGTTACAGTTCTTTCGCTGCTTCTGATTGGAGTCGGTGTGGGCTTGACATTATTGTATCAGCACCTCTTCCCGACTGACGTTGAATCCAGCTCGGAGCCTCGCATTACAAGCGCCCTCGATTATGTGAATCACAGTGTATTCATCCGCTCAGAGATGGAACAGATTCCTGAACTCCGGGGGCTGTTTGATGCAATGGTAGAATACAATTCTGCAGTAATCTGTAAACCCGAATTGATAAGCATGCAAGCCGGCTCGGAGCGTCTACGCAATATTATCAATGCGATACAGAACAATCCCTATCCCAAAACCATAAACCCGAACACAGCCATAAGAGGCGACACAATAAATATTGACAGGTACGTAGCGTTTCTTAACTCTCGGGATAATATAGGGACCAGGCCGAATATTGATGAGCGAGGAGGAGTCGCCGCAACGAACGATGTAGAGCAGAATGCTGAGAATTCCAAAATTCGATATCTTTATGAAAATAAAGTTTGGAAAGAGAGCGATATGACCCCCATAGGGCTGAAAGAGATATATGATACATTGAACACCGGTAGAATCAAGGACTTTCTGACCGAACTCAATGCTATAGTACCGGAAGAACAGCGTAGCCAGGACCTAAGAACTCTGGTGGCCGATTTACAACAATATAAAGATACGAATCTTGTAGATAAAAAGTATTCAAATGACGGAGAATTGCATCCTTACGACCGAAGATACTTGAATTGGCTTAAAAGTAAAGTGAATGGTGGCACATCTGGGGGGACAAGCGTTAATGCACCCCAGCAAGAACCATCTTCAGTTAATCAGTTTGGAGACGCCGTACGATGAAACAGAATGTCTATAAAATAGCACTCTTGGTATTAGCCATTGGTCTTATAATTGGGGCCATTACTTTAATGATAAATACTGCGAGTGTCTCAGCCCCGAGTGAGCCGAACTTGAGTCCGGTGATATCGCTTCAAGCCGACAGCCTGACTGAGGTATATAATGACGGCGCCTTTGCTGCGGATTTCAGGCGTGCACTGGATTTCAATGAATTATGTTTGCGGGAACGTCAGATTGAATCGAGAGTCTATGATAGGAATATCCGGGCTCTTGTTTCAGATTCTGCGAGTAGAACTTATGCGAAGTTCCGGCGAATATATGATAATGCTTCCTCCTGGAGTTATTCAAATTTGCAGTTTGCTCTGAATCAGATGCAGACATTGAAGCAATATAAGTTGGCCAATGGCACAACAGCGGCAATGGACAATCATGGTGATTCATGCTATATGGCACTACGCGAGATAGATAGTGAATATAAGGAAGGCTTGAGGTTGTGTAAAAAGAGTTTTGGGAGAACTGTAAATTACGAGAGTGCCCGTCAGATTATCAATGAAGCTAATAACTTTATGGCTTTGCACCCGAAGCTAAATAATAATGTAGAGATAGCCGAAAAACACCGCAATATGAAATCCCGTCTTACCTGGTCTCATGTAAATTATATCAAGACTAAAATAGACGCTATGAGAGAAACGGATTATTCAACTGAAGGGGAACTGGAAAGTTGTGGGCGCACTATATCGGCATCGATTCAAAATTTTAAAGAAGGTATTCGAAACCGAGTTTATGCCAGCAACGTTGAAAGTGCCGAAAATCTTCAGGCTAATCTGAGCAGTAACATAGAGGAAGCAAAGAGGGCGTTAGAGGCCCGGTCTGCAGCCGCTGAATAATTCAGCATATTTAGTATGGTAAAGAAACTTAATGCGTTAGTACTATTGCTGGTATCTGTAGCATTTGCTGTGTCGGCAGAGGACGATTTTGATGACTTAGAGTGGGACAGCATTTCCGTGGTGCAAGATACCGTTGTTGCAAGTATGCCGGAGGAATTAATTTTCAAGGCACAATTGCAAGATGCGCAGTACCTTATAGACTCTCTTCAGGAGAGACTCATACGCCTTGAAGAAGATTATGCTATTATCCGTGGAAACGAGGTGAGCCTGCAATGTCAAAATAGATCTTTTCAAGTGCAAATCGATTCGTTGCGACGTGCCAACAACGTTATGTCCGGACAGCTTTCCAGTGCAGACAGTATCAAAGCTTACTATGCGAAGAATTTGTTCAGGTATGTCACTACTCCACACCAGATACGGACGGGCGTTGATGCAATTAAATCAATACGCGATTCCCGAACAAGGGAAGCGAATGAAAGATTTCTGCCTGGGCTGGAACAAATGGATAATTTGAATCACGAGGTATTGCGCGTATTGAAAAGCATCAGGGATGATGGACGGCGCACAAACATGGTGTATTTCTATGATTGGCGGGAAGACGCTGATAACAAGCTGAATATCTTGAAAACCAGATTGAATGTGTCAAATTACTTCATCTACGAACGGTTGGGCAAGATTGTGACTGAGGCTTTAGAACAGGTCAATACCGCTGAAGACGAAAGAGAGGCCCCGGATTTTGCCGACCTTATTGAGGAATTCCGCTATATAGGCCTGTAGCAGAGCTTTCGCCGCGCAATTAAACTTATTTGCCGGGGGAGGGCGGAGTTTTCAAGTTTTTGGCGTATATTTGCACTGCAAGCGCGGGCTTGCGGATTTGCAAATGGAACAATATATTGTATCAGCGCGGAAATACCGCCCGACGACGTTCGACTCCGTAGTTGGTCAGCGGGCGCTGACGACCACCCTGAAGAACGCCATAGCCACCGACAAGCTGGCCCACGCGTATCTCTTCTGCGGCGGCCGCGGCGTCGGCAAGACTTCGTGCGCGCGTATTTTCGCCAAAACTATCAACTGCACCTCGCGGACACCGAACGGCGAGGCCTGCAACGAGTGCGACTCCTGCCGCCAGTTCAACGAGGGCCGCTCGCTGAACATCATCGAGCTGGACGCCGCCTCGCACAACGGTGTCGACGACATCAAGGACCTTATCGACCAGGTCATGGTGCCTCCGGTGGTGGGGCGCTACCGCGTGTTCATCATCGATGAGGTCCATATGCTCACGGCCGCGGCCTTCAACGCCTTCCTCAAGACGCTCGAGGAGCCGCCGGCACATGCGGTGTTCATCCTCGCCACGACCGAGAAGCACAAGATTCTGCCTACGATTCTGAGCCGCTGCCAGATCTACGACTTCAACCGCATCGGCATCCCGGACATGGTGAGCCACATGCTCAAGGTGGCCGCCAACGAGGGCATCCAGGCCGAACCGGCGGCGCTGAGCATCATCGCCCGCAAGGCCGACGGCGCCATGCGCGACGCCCTGTCGATTTTCGACCAGGTGGCCGCCTGCACCCAGGGCAACATCACCTACGCCGCCACCGTCGAGAACCTCAACGTGCTCGATTCGACCGTCTACGACCGCCTGCTCGAGGCTTTCCTGGCCCAGGACGTGCCGGCGGCGCTGCTGATATACAAGGAGATACGCGACAAGGGCTTCGACTCGCAGTTCTTCATCAACGGCCTGGGGCTTTATCTGCGCGACATCATGGTTTGCGGCAACCCGCAGACCATCACCCTGGCCGAGGCCCCCGACGACGCGCGGCAGCACATGGCCGAACTCGCCGCCAGGCTCCATCCCACCTTTATATATAAGGCCATGGAGTTCTGCAACGAGGCGGACTTCAACTTCCGGCAGGCCACCAACAAGCAATTCCTAATAGAGCTGACGCTCATCAGGCTGTGCCAATTACTCAGCCCCTCGTCCGAAAATGACGGAGACGACGGGGGGCAGTTGAAGCCACTGAAAGCGAGCACTCCGACACCGGCCGCGGCGCCCGCAGCCCCGGCCACCCGCGCCGCGGCCGCACCTCAGCCTGCGGCAGGCGCGACTACGACAGCAAAAACAAGCACAGCGGCCCCGGCCGACCATGCCGCCGTACGCCCTACGGCACGCCATGCCGCCGGCGGCTATGCCATGGGCGGCATGAGCCTGGCAAATGCCGCGGCGATGCGCCGCTCCGAACCCGCTACGGCGACGCCTCAGGCCGCCCCTGAACCCGCGGCGGACAAGCCCTACACCGCCGCCGACCTGGCCGAAGCCTGGCGCGCCTTCGCTCCGGCGAATCCCGCCGAGGCCCTGGTCAACAGCATCATCGCCGCCACCGAGCCCGTCCGGCAGCCCGACGGCAGCTATCTGCTGACAATCACCGCGCCCATCCAGATGGAAATCATGGAGCGCGAGAAGCCCAAGGTGGTCAGTTTCCTGCGCGAGCGGCTGGGGAATTCGACCGTCGACTTCACCCTGGTCCTCAATGAAGGCGAGCTCGCGCCGGCCTACTGGCCCGAGCAGCGCGTGCTGGCCTACATGCTCGAGAAGAACCCCGAGTTCGCCGCCATGATCAGGAAGTACAAGCTGCGCCTGGGCTGACGCAGCCTTTAACGTATTGAAATGCAAAAGGAAAGAATAGTTGTAAAAATCGGCAGCAATGTGCTTACGCGCCGCGACGGGTCCCTGGACGTGACGCGCCTGAGCGCGCTGACCGACCAGCTCGCCGACCTGCGCCGCGCCGGCTACAGCGTGGTGCTCGTATCGTCGGGCGCCGTGGCGTCGGCGACCATGGAGAGGTCTGCCTGGGCGTTCTTGGAGCCGCGGATCGTGTTGATGGTGAACGTGACGTCCGCGGCCGTGAGTGCCTGGCCGTCCGAGAACGTGGCGTCGTCGCGGATCTTGAACGTCCAGGTGAGCTTGTCGGGCGAGCATGACCAGTCCGTCGCGAGGTCACCTGCGAAGTTCATGTCCTCGTCGGTGACGATGAGGGTCGACTGGATAAGGGGCTCGTGCACGTGCTCGCCGCAGCCCCAGTCGACGCAGGGGTCAAACCCGGCGTCCGGCTCGTTCTCGGCGCTCATCGCAATCGTGACCTGATGGGTGGCGTCCACGTCCGAGGCGGTCGCGGCGTCCGCGTGCCCGCCCCCTTCGCCGCAGCCCGCAAGGCCACACGCGGCAAGCGCCGCCGCCATGCC
>USGZ01000018.1 GCA_900554265.1 uncultured Porphyromonadaceae bacterium | reverse complement strand
CGCCATCAAGACCCTCGACAGCCCCGCGAGCATAATGTCGTACTATCAGACAAAGGTCAGCGTAGGCCTCCCGGACACCTATTTCGCCGACCAGCAGCGCGTCATCGCCAACCTGACCCCCGACCTCATCGCCGACGCAGCCACAAAATACCTCGACCCCGCAGCCCTGCGCATCTCCATCGCCGGCGGCTATTCGCGGCAAGAGTAAAGGCGGCAAATTCGAGATTAATCAAAAATAGCCTGAATCAACCTAAAAATTCGAGATAAATCGAGATAAATCAAGATTCATCGAAATTAATCAGGATTAATCGGGATTAATACCTAATACCTCATATGCTCAGCCCGGTGCGTTCGTGGAGGCCGAATAGGAGGTTCATCAGGTGGACGCTGTTGCCGGCGTTGCCGCGGGTAAGGTTGTCCGCCGAGGCATTGATGGCCAGCGCGTCGCCGTCGCGGTATATCTGAAGCAGAACCTTGTTGCTGCCGCGGAGGTCCTCGTCCACTCCGTTGCGCCCCGGAATCAGATGCACGAAACTATGGTCCTCGTAGGCTGTTTCGTAGACCTTGCGCACTTCCTCAATGGAATCAGTCAGGGGCAGGCGCAGCGTCAGGTCCATGCGCTCGTATGGCACTTCGGCATCGCGGCGCACTTCGATTGTCCCGGCGAAGGATGTCTGGACCGATTGCAGTTCGGCGACAGCCTCTGCGCAGTCGATCGCTACCTTCTCGGGCACAGCCATGCATCCCTCGATGGCCGTATCGGGCAGGCGCCAGGACTTTGCCTGCGGGAATAGGGCCGTCTCTATAAGCAATGCCGCCGCCGAGGGCGACACGGCCGCGCGGGCGCCCCGGACGAGGGCCTTGCGGTTGTGTTCGGCGAAACCATAGACGAAGTCGGGCGAGCCCTTGCGCAGTTGCGGAGCCTCGCCGAGGACTATCAGCCGGAAATCGGCGTCGTCGCGCAGTTTCCCGGTCATGGCCGGCGTTAGGTTTTCCTCGTCGATGACAAAGAGCACGTCCAGGTCATCCAGTTCCGGCTGGCGCTCGATGCGCAGGTCGGTCTCGCCGGTGTAGACCGGGTGCAGCTCGGCGATGGGCTCGCCGTTGGCCTGAGGGCAGGCCACGGAGCGAAGGTCGACGTCCGTATGCCTCAGCAGCAGGCGCAGAAGCTGTTTGCGAAGGGGTGAATCGATGCCGGCAGGGCCGTATATTCCTACTTTTATCATGGTATGGCGTTGATTTGAAAGGGTGCGGGGAGATTGAATGATAAGGCCTCAGAGGCCGAAGAGGTCGCGCATGATGATGTCCGTGGCGCCGATATGGTCGGCGATATACTTGCCGGCGGTTTTGCCGGCTTTCTCGCGGAAGTTTCCGTCGGAGAGCAGGCGCGAGGCTACGTCCTCGAATTCGGCGCGCGAATGGACGCAGAAGCCGCCGCCGAGCTCGCGCAGGTCGGCCGCTTCCTTGAATTTATGGTTGTTGGGACCGTAGATTACCGGGGTTGCGAAGGCCGCGGCCTCGTTGATGTTGTGGAGTCCGGCTCCGAATCCGCCGCCGACGTAGGCTATGTCGGCGTAGGCATAGATCGAGCTGAGAATGCCGAAGCAGTCGACAATCAGGAAGCGGGCGCGGTCGAGTCCGTCGGTCTTGCCGGCCTTGAGTTCGCTGAGTACCGCCGTTTCAGGGCCGAGGCGCTTGCGCAGGGCCTCGATGCGGGCTGCGTCGAACTCATGGGGCGCGATGATGGCGCGCACGTCCTTCTTGGCCAGCAGCCAGGGGATATACACGTTCTCGTCGGCCGGCCATGAGCTCCCAACGAGAAGCACCGGCTTGCCCTTGAGGCTGTTGCCGAGGAACTGCTCCACCAGCGGCTGGGGCTTGAGGGTACGGCGCACGTCGGTGACGCGGTCGAAGCGCGTGTCGCCGGCCACGGTCACGTTCGTCAGGCCTATGCCCTCGAGGAGGCGGCGGGAATTCTCATCCTGGACGTAGAGATGGCGGAAGCATCCGAGCACACGGCGCCACATCTTGCCGCCTGGCCTGAAGAAGCGCTGGCCGGAGCGGAATATCGCCGAGATTATATAAGTCGGGATGTCGCGTCGCTTGAGCTCGCTGAGGTAATTGCCCCAGAATTCATATTTTACGAAAACGGCCATGCGCGGCCGGGCAGCATCCAGGAGGGCGACGGCGTTTTCGGGTGTGTCGAAAGGAAGGTAGGCCACCTGCACGCGCGGGTGGAAGTTATGGCGCACGGTGTAGCCCGAGGGCGAGAAGAAGGTAAGGAGCACCGATGCCTCCGGACGCGCGGCAAGCAGACGCTCCAGCATCGGCCGCGCCTGCTCGAACTCGCCGAGGCTGGCGGCGTGGACCCAGAGGTCGTAGCCGTCCGGTGCCAGGCGCCCGCGGCCGGCGCGGATATCGTCGAGTGCCGCTTTCTGGCCCCGGCGCATCTCGCGCACCTTGGCGGAATTCATGGCCGCCAGGCGGGCAGCGCAGGAGTAAAGAGCTATGCCAGCGTTATAGAGAGGATTCATCGGCCGGATGAATGTGTTCTACTCCAGCCTTTATTCGGCTTATCGTTTCGTCTTTGCCCAGCAGGTCGGTGATTTCGAACATGTGCGGGCCCTTGCACTCCCCTACCACCGTAAGGCGGAAAGCGTTCATCACGTTGCCCATGTGGTAGTCGTGGCTCTTGATCCAGTCCATCACCACCGGTTCGAGCACAGCGCCGGAGAAGTCCGGCTGGGCTTCGAGAAGTGCCACGAGCTCGCCCATGATTGCGGGCGTTTCGGGCTGCCAGCGCTTGCGGACGTCCTTGGCGGCGTATTCAGTCGGGGCCTCGAAGAAGAAATGTGCCTGGTCCCAGAGGTCGTTGACGAAGTTGATGCGGCTCTTCACCAGTTCGATGGCCTTGGCGATATATTCGTCGGAGAACTTTGTGGGGTCGATGCCGTGGGCGGCGAGAACGGGCTTGAACAGCGCCACCAGTTCATCGGCGGCCTTGTTCTGAAGGTACACGTGGTTGAACCACTTGCCCTTCTCGTAGGCGAACTTGGCGCCGGCCTTGGAGCAGTGGTCGAGGGAGAACTTGGCGATGAGCTCGTCCATGTCCATCACCTCGGTGTCGTCGCCGGGATTCCAGCCTAACAGCGCCAGGAAGTTGACCACGGCCTCGGGCAGATATCCGCTCTCGCGGTAACCGCTGGAGGTCTCGCCGCTCTTGGGGTCGTGCCAGAGCAGGGGGAAGACGGGGAATCCGAGGCGGTCGCCGTCGCGCTTGCTCAGCTTGCCTTTGCCGTCGGGTTTGAGGAGCAGAGGCAGGTGGACGAAGGCGGGGGCGGTGTCGGCCCAGCCGAAGGCTTCGTAGAGAAGCACGTGGAGGGGTGCGCTCGGCAGCCATTCCTCACCGCGGATTACGTGCGACACCTTCATCAGGTGGTCGTCGACAATGTTGGCCAGGTGGTAGGTGGGCAGGTCGTCGGCGCTCTTGTAGAGCACCTTGTCGTCGAGGATGTCGCTCTTGATGGTCACGCGGCCGCGGATGAGGTCGTCGACGGCCACGTCGCGTCCGGGCTCGATCTTGAAGCGGACCACGTACTGCGCGCCTTCGTCGATGAGTTTCTTCACCTCTTCGGCGGGCATGGTCAGCGAGTTGCGCATGCCCATGCGGGTGCTGGCGTCGTACTGGAAGTTGGCGTGGGCGGCGCGGGCGGCCTCGAGCTCGGCGGGAGTGTCGAAGGCGATGTAGGCCTTGCCATTGTCGAGAAGCATCTTCACGTGCTCGCGGTAGATGTCGCGGCGCTCGCTCTGCTTGTAGGGTCCGTAGGGACCTCCCTCGCGGACGCCCTCGTCGATTCTGATTCCAAGCCACGCCAGGGCTTCGTTGATATAATCCTCGGCTCCGGGCACGAAACGCTGGGAGTCGGTATCCTCGATGCGGAGTATCATCTTGCCGCCGTTCTGGCGCGCGAAGAGATAGTTATATAGTGCCGTACGGACGCCGCCGATATGCAGTGGGCCTGTGGGCGACGGAGCGAAACGCACTCGTACTTCTCGATTCTGAGTCGACATTACTGGTTATCGTTTGGTATTATGGCCGCAAAAATACAAAAAAAGCGCGACGTAGCCAAAATTAGCGCCGGGTTCGACAATAATGTGCGGCCCGGCTCTTAGCGCATCAGCTCGTAGATGGCGCGCGTGTCGGCCGGGCGCAGCGGGTAGTAGAAGCCCGCGGGATTGCCCTTGTTCTCATGGAAACGGCTCACCAGCGTGTCCATGTCCGGATTCGCTATGCCCAACTCGCCCAGTGTCAGCGGCAGGGCCAGCGACCCGAAGAACGCGCGCAGTCGGCGCACTCCCTCGCGGGCGGCGGCGTAGTCGTCGGCCTCATCGACGTCGAACACTCGCCTGGCGTACTGTGCCACCTTCTCCGGATGCTTGGCCGACATATATTCCATCCATGCCGGGAACACCACCGCCAGGCCGGCGCCGTGGGTAACGCCGTAGAGCGCCGAAAGCTCGTGCTCCAGGCCGTGCGAGGCCCAGTCCTCCTGGCGCCCGATGCCGCAGATGCCGTTGTGAGCCAGTGTGCCGGCCCACATTATATTCGCCCGCGCCTGGTAGTCGGAAGGATTGTCGACCAGCCGCGGCGCCACGTCGATTATCGCCCGCAGCACGCCCTCGGCCACGCGGTCGGTGGTCTGAACGTCAGCCGTGTTGCTGAAATAGCGCTCCATGATGTGGGCCATCATGTCGGCCACGCCGGCGAAAGTCTGCGCCGCCGGAAGCGTGAAGGTGAGTTCGGGGTTCATCAGCGCGAACTTGGGCCGCAGCCAGAAATCGGTGCGGATGGAAATCTTGCGCTTCTCGCTCTCCTTGGTAATCACCGAGTTGCCGGAGCCCTCGCTGCCGGCGGCGGGAATAGTGAGCACTACGCCCAGCGGCAGAGCCTTGGCGATGGTGGCCTTGCCGCTATAGAAATCCCAGAAATCGCCGTCGTAGACAGCGCCCGCGGCGATAGCCTTGGCCGTATCGATCACGCTGCCGCCACCGACGGCAATCAGCGCGTCGGCACCGGCCTCGCGGACCATTCGGATGCCCTCGTAGACCGGCCCGTCGACCGGATTAGGCTGGATGCCGCCAAGCTCGAGGTACTCTACCCCGGCCTCGGCCAGCGATTTCTCGACGCGGTCCAGAAGCCCGGAACGCCGGGCCGAACCGCCGCCGAAGACAATCAGAACCTTACGGAAGCCGTGCTCGCGCGCCTCCTTGCCTATCGTATTCTCGACACCCCGCCCGAACACATACCTCGTCGGGGAACAATAACAGAAATCATTCATCGTCGTGAATTTTTAACCACCACAAATATAGCGAAAATTTCCCGACCATTCCTGAATACATAATACTTTTTATGCGTTTGGGCTATGTGCCAATTTATTGACTCTTTATAGAATTTGAGGTTTTATTAACGCTGGATATGATTAATAATGAGTAATTTTGTATTATACAAGATTTTGACATATGGACAATTTCAAGACACTTATCGAGCAAGCGCTCAACAACATATCGGATAAGGCCGGAAAGTCCGATACTATCGCCGGCATTCCGACCGGATTCAAGGACCTTGACAGAGCCCTCGGAGGATTCGATAACGCAGATCTAATCGTGGTTGGTGCCCGTCCTGCGATGGGAAAATCAGCACTTCTGCTTAATATGGCCGTACATCAGGCCGTTGAGTACAGGATTCCGGTTCTGTTCTACTCTTTTGAAAAGACCAGAGCACAGATAGTCAATCTCATTCTCTCCTCAACGGCTGAAATCGAAGGATATAGAATCAGCGGCGGGGTCCTGACCTCCGAGGAGATTTTGAATCTCGGCTCCACTGCGAAAAAGCTCCTTGACGATGTTCCTCTCTATATCGTCGACAAGCCCTCCGCAAAGATTCTGCAATTCTGTCAGGAAGTGAAAGACAACGTCTCTGAGACGAACGCAAGAATTGTCTATATCGACAATCTCCAGCTCTTTTCGTCGTCGCTCGGCTATCAGAACCGCTATGAGGAAATAGCAGCCTGCACGCGGGAACTGAAACATCTCGCCAAAGAACTCGGTATTCCGGTAGTAATAGCTTCCCAGATTAATCGAAATCCGGAGCATCGTGACGCCAAGTATACTGACTACTATCGCCCCTATATGTATGACCTACGCGACAGCGGCACTATCTGCGAGGATTCCAATGTAGTGATTCTCCTTGACAGACCGGAATTGAAATACCGCTCGGGGGAGGATGCCTCCGGCAACGATATCCGTGGGCTCGTAGAAGTCAACATCGCCAAGAATCATATGGGGCCTGAAACGACTGTTAAACTTCACTTCAAGCCCCGATACGCCCGCTTCGAAGACTGGGAAGAACTTTCTACGCCCCGTGACCAAATCGGACTTTCCGACGACGCCCCAAGTCCGTTCTGATATCTTACTTCCCGGTACCGAACCTGGAGGTGTCGATGTCGGTGTCTTTGGGAGTAAATCCGTTGAACTTCCAGATGAGAGTGAGCTTGAAGTTGCGTGTCATGTCTCTCACTTTCATGCGATAATCCTGATTGGCGTGATTTATTGTCATGGTCGGCGACCATTTGTTGAATATATCATCGGCTTTCAGATTCAGCTCGCAGCTGCGTTTCCGTCCGAACTGCCACTTGATTCCAGCATCCACTTTCCATATATCCGAAAGGTCGGCAATGCCTTGCAATGATGGCGAGATATAACTGAAATCCAAAGAAACGGAGAAGGGACTGTTCTGACTGAACTTGAAGGTGTTGTTAAGCGAGCCATAGAAAATCCATTTGTTGCTGTCATATTTTATATCATGGAAATGATCGGCCTTTTCTCGTTGATTGAATATGTTGGCTGTAGCTGATGCGTTCCAGATGTAACTGATACCGAAAGGCGCATAGAGGTTAAGACCAACCACTCGTTTGTAGTTCATATTTATGGTCTGATAGATGAGATTGAGAGCATCCGGCGACTGATAGGGAAGCTGTACCGTTGCTTTATCACCATACTGAAAATAGAGGGTCGCAACATATTTCTGCCTCAGAATGTAATTAAACTGTGCATCATACTGGATATAAGGCTTTAGCTCAGGATTACCGATTACTGTCGAATAATCATTGATATGGCTCGTCCCACCATGAAGTTCCCAATATGACGGATAGATGCGTTGCGTGCTGAGATTAAGCTGGAATATGCTTTTCGGTGTCTTGTAGTAAGTTGTTCCGAGTTGAGGAATGAAATTCCAGTTGTGCTGATATTTATTGTGATAATACTCACCCTTTGCCGAGACATTGAAAGACAGGCCCCAATCAAACGACCGTTGTGTACCGACATAAAGACTCGCCACATCTTCGTTGAGAATATCATCGAAATCAGTATTATAGGATAATTCATAATGTTGCGAGCTATGGTCTTCCGAGTGCTGATATTCCGCACCATAGTCCAGTTGCCATTTGCCGAACTGATGGTGTTGGTCAATATATAAATGCCATCGGTTTATCTCCTGATGGTTTTCTGAGCCAAGCAGATAATCGGCATCCTTAAACAATGACTGTGAACGGTTCTCGGAATAGTGAGTATAGTCACCGCCGACAGTCATTCCGAATGGTGCTGTGTAAAGCAAGGCCACATTATGATAACCGACAGGCGACAGCATCTTGTAGGCATTTGTAAAGTTGCCCAAGGTACCTAATGAGAGTCCCCAGCTCTTTGAGTCGGAGATTATCTGACCGTTGTAAGTGAGTTTGAGCGTTTTCCATGAAGCGGAGGCAAATATGGCATTGCTCCAGTTCTGACCGATGCGGCGCATATCCTCCTCAATCATAGTTCGCTTACCATCATAAAGATGATTTGACCAAGTTTCCTCGCGGCTCCACGATTTACTGCGAGTTAATCCATAGTTTAAGTCAAAAGTCCAGTTCTTTAATGCGTATGTCGCTGCAAGTACACCGCCATACGAACCATAGTGAGCCTGATCATATCCGGCTCTGACCTGTCCCTGCAAGCCATCAAGAGGCATCGGCGTTTTCAGAATCACATTGATTACCGCACCGTTGACATGATACTTCGCGGGAGCGGAATACATAATCTCCACATTTTTCAATCTGTCAACCGGAGTGTTGTAGAGAAGTTGATAAAGATTCTGGAGCGGCATATTGGTAAGTTCACCATTGAGAATAATGGTGACATTTGAGGCTCCGGTGAGCCATATCATACCGTTATTGTTCGTGACGCCGGGCATATAGCCAAGGGCTTCAAGTATATTGTTAACCGGTTTGTCCTTGACTATTCCGGGGAGATCAACTACCATAATTCCGTCCTCGCCCCTGACCTGTGGTTTCTCTCCTTTTATAACAACTTCATCGAGTTGTTGGGTTGAGATTGTATCGGGCACAACTATCTGAGCATAGGAGGCTATGCTATGTAAGATTGCTATGAGAAGGAATGCTTTTTTCATTGCGATATATTTTTCTGATGCAAAATTACCTATACTGATATTCAGCCTAACTATAACCAACCTTATTTAGTCTTAAGACCTCACTTATTTAGTCTTAAATCGAAGCTATCCTAATCGATTGTATGACGGATTATTAGTAAATTTGTGGTGATTAATGATTTTCACATGAGACCGCGAGCACTTCGTGATTGCAGATATGAAACGTTTTAAGACTATATCGACCACGTTTATTATTGTCATTGCAGTCATTTTCGGCTATAATGTCTATTATCTTATATCCCTTTATAATTCTATAAGGGCCAATGTTGAGCGGGATGTATTGACGGCTTTGGCTGATGCAGACATTGATGACCTTATGTATCGCGCTGGCAGAGCGCAAGGCCTGGCATCAAACGTAAAAGTACAAGAGGATCTTGAAGAATACAATACGCCAAGTAAAGCCGAGGCATCTACATATAGGAATGAAAGCGGTCAGCTTATTTCTGTCAGGACGGAGGCCGACGGTACAGTTGTCGAAGAACGGGCTAAACTATCGGAAAACAGCCCATACTCCAATCAGATGGTTGATGCAATGAGCCGGCAGTTTCACGCGATAATGGATAAATATATCCCTTATGACATGGCGGTGATGGATAGTGTTTTACGTAATCAACTTTCTCACAGATTCATCTATCCCGATTTCTTATGTGTGGAGGTTGTCAACAGCAAGGATTCTGTAATTTGCGGTAATGCTAAATTCAACGGAGAATCAGGATTGGATTCATACCGCTATTCCATCAACCCTGACGAGGGAATATATTATAAGGCATATATGACACCTCTGACCAACCATATCGTTTCGGAGATGTCTGGTGTTATTATAACTGTTTTTCTTCTTTTGTTAGCGTTTACTCTAGCGTTTTGGTACCTGTTTCACACAGTGGCTAAAATGAGAACAATCGAGGAAATGAAGGATGATTTTGTAAGCAATATGACCCATGAGCTTAAAACGCCGATTGCGATAGCATATTCCGCCAATGACGCTCTGCTCAATTACGATACAGTCAACGACCCACGGAAAAAAGAGAAATACCTCAATATCGCCAATAAACAGCTAAAACGTCTCGGCGAACTGGTAGAAAATATCCTTGCGATGAGTATGGAGAGGCGAAAAACAATGAAGCTAAAACCGGAGACAGTTCGATTGCGTCCTTTCATTGAAGAAATAGCCACGGCCCAACGTATGAGAGATGAAAAAAAGATAACAATAAATGTGGATGTAGACGATGATGTCTTGATAGAAGCAGACAAGACACATCTGTCAAACATACTGAACAATTTGATTGACAATGCAATCAAATACTCCGGCGATAGCGTTGCAATAACCATATCCGGCAATGAGAAAGAAATTTCTGTCGCAGATAACGGCATCGGCATACCGGCCAAGTCTCTGCCCTATCTGTTCAATAAGTTCTACAGGGTTCCCCACGGCAACCGACAGGATATAAGAGGCTACGGTATCGGCTTGTTCTATGTAAAAAGTCTGCTTGATAAATTGGGTTGGTCGATTTCTGTTACAAGCAAAGAGTCCGTGGGGTCTATATTCACGATAAAAATAAACGACAATGGCAATCAGTATTCTCTTAGTTGAGGATGAATCAGATCTCACATTAATCATAACCGATACCCTTCGGAGTCAAGGGTATGAGGTAGTGACAGCCGAAAATGGCAAAATCGGCCTCGACAAATTCAAGACTGAGGGTGCGGATATAGTTATTGCCGATGTCATGATGCCTCAGATGGATGGCTTCACTATGGCTAAAGAGATACGGAAGCTATCCAAGTCTGTTCCCCTTCTCTTCCTTACAGCCAAAAACACAATCGATGATGTCGAGGAAGGTTTTGAGATAGGCGCAAACGATTATCTTAAAAAACCGTTTGAACTGCGTGAACTTATCGTCAGAATAAAGGCTCTCCTTCGTCAATGTAACACCTGCCGTCCACGGCAAACCGTATACTCCATAGGGAGGTATGTTTTCAATACAGCGACTCAGATGCTTTCTCTGGAAAAACAAAGCATTACATTGTCGCACTTCGAGGCCAGGATACTCGAACAGCTGGCAAGCAATATAGGGAAAACAGTGGATGCCTCGGAGTTGATGATAGCCCTATGGGGGCATGATGACCCTTGCAATCGCAATTCTCTGCACGGCTATATCCACAAACTACGACGTGCATTGGGCGAAGATTCCACTGTCGCCATAATAAACCAGCGCGGCTTCGGTTATATGCTGACATCCGGCATATAGCAAAGAATATTCGCTAACTCGTTATCAGTAGTCCGTTTCCCAGGCGCGGAGGCGGCGGTTGTATTTGGAGATGTCGCCGGGGGTGCCGTCGGCGTTGAGCTTTATGCCCTGGGCGGCGAGCATACTCTCAAGGTTGTTGATATAGTGCTCTCTGTCGGCAAGGAGCCGGCGACGTTCGCCTGCCTCGTAGGTATCGGCGGAATATATTTCCGGTACCGCCTGTCGTGTCATCCCGACTTCGGTAGCCTCGACCAGGAATCCGTCGCCGCCATCTGCCTTGAGTATCAGCCCGGGCAGTCCGCAGAGTTTCCAGGGGCCGTCGTGCAGTGGTATTTCGGGTGTGAACCAGGCTGTCCAGGTGCGGCCGTGGTAATCGGTGCGCGCCATCACGCACTGATAGCCGAGTATGGCTGCGGTCGAATCGCCGACGACGGTCCATTCCATCTCCCCGGCGGG
>USGZ01000017.1 GCA_900554265.1 uncultured Porphyromonadaceae bacterium | reverse complement strand
GGTCCAGGGCAAGATGGAACTTGAAGTTCGGGAATTCCTTCTCGAGCTGCAGGAAGTCGTCGAGGTAGAACACTTCGTTCAGGGCTCGGGCGCCATAGAAGAAGCTCATCTTGCGGTCGGTGGTCTTCAGGGTCTTGGTCATGTGCATGATCTGGGCGCGCAGGGGAGCCATGCCGGCGCCGCCGCCTACCCATATCATCTCCGCGTCGGAGTCGAAAATCGGGTGGAAGTCGCCGTAGGGGCCGCTCATGGTTACCTTGTCGCCGGGCTTGAGGGAGAAGATATAGCTCGAGGCTATGCCGGGCATGACGTCCTGGAAACCGGTCTGGGGCTTCGGCCTGAAGGGCGGGGTGGCGATGCGGACGGTGAGCATGATTCGGTCGCCCTCGGCGGGATAGTTGGCCATAGAGTAGGCTCTGACAGTCGTTTCCGTATTTTTGCATTTGAGGGCGAAGAGACCGAACTTCTCCCATGCCGGCAGGTATTCGGGACCGATGAGGTCCTTGTCGATGTCCTTGTCGTAGTCCATCGAGTAGGGTGGAATCTTAATCTGGGCGTAGGAGCCGGGCACGAAGTCCATGTGCTCGCCCGGGGGCAGGGCCACGATGAATTCCTTTATGAAGGTGGCCACGTTGCGGTTCGAGATAACCTCGCATTCCCATTCCTTGACGTCAAGGGCCGCGGCGGGCACCTTTATGTCGAGGTCGTTCTTGACCTTCACCTGGCAGCTCAGGCGCCAGTGGTCCTTGATTTCCCTGCGGGTAAAGTGTACGGCCTCGGTGGGGAGGATTTCGCCGGCGCCTTCGAGGACCTGTACGCGGCACTGGCCGCAGGAGCCTTTGCCGCCGCAGGCCGAGGGCAGGAACACGTTCTTGTCGGCCATCGACGAGAGCAGGCTCTTGCCCGAGGGCACGGTTATCTTGCGGTCGCCGTTGACCGTGATGGTGACGTCGCCGCTCTGGACGAGGTAGCGCTTGGCGATCAGCAGGATGATTACCAGCAGCAGGGTGACGCCGAGGAAGAAGCCCACGCCGGCGCCCACGGTGAGCCACGCCTGCGGTGTAAGCGCGGCGGGGATGGTTGCGGATATGATGGATGTCATGGCCGTGTCAGAGTTTAATGCCCAGGAAGCTCATGAAGGCGATGCCCATGAGTGCTGTGATGATGAATGTGATGCCGACGCCCTTGAGGGGTCCGGGAACGTTCGAGTATGCGGCCACGCGCTCGCGCACGGCGGCCACGGCGGTGATTGCCAGTAGCCAGCCCAGGCCCCAGCCGCCGCCGGCGCATACCGCCGTCCAGACGCTGCCGAAGTCGCGCTGCTGCATGAACAGCGAGCCGCCCAGGATGGCGCAGTTCACGGCTATCAGCGGCAGGAAGATGCCCAGCGATGCGTAGAGTGCCGGGGCATATTTCTCGACGGCCATCTCGACCAGCTGCGTCAGCGATGCGATGACGGCGATGAAGACTATCAGCGACAGGAAGCTCAGGTCGACCGAGGCGAATTCCGGGCCGAGCCAGCTCAGGGCTCCTTCGCTTAGAACGTAGGTGTTCAGAAGATAGTTGATGGGCAGGGTGATGGTCAGCATGAAGGTTACCGCCAGGCCCAGGCCGAACGCCGTCTTGACATTCTTGCTCACCGCGATGAACGAGCACATGCCAAGGAAGTAGGCGAATATCATGTTGTCGATGAAAATCGACCGAAAGAACAGATTCAGGTTGTCCATTTTTCTGACTTATTGAGCGTTATTTTTCCTGAAGTTCCTTGTTGACCGAGCGCTGGACCCAGATGATGCAGGCCACCACGATGAGGGCCATCTGCGGGAGAATCATCAGGCCGTTGTCCGAATATCCGGCAGCGTAAAGGCTTTCGGGAATGATGCGGCAGCCCAGCAGTGTGCCCGAGCCGAGCAGCTCGCGGAAGAAGCCTACGATAACCAGGATTATGGCGTAGCCGATGCCGTTGCCGACGCCGTCGAGGAACGAGGGACAGGGGCGGTTGGCCATGGCGAAGGCTTCCAGACGGCCCATAAGGATGCAGTTGGTGATGATAAGACCTATGAATACGCTCAGCTGCTTGCTCACGTCGTAGGCGTAGGCTTCCAGAAGCTGGCTGACGATTACCACTAGGCCGGCCACTACTACCAGCTGTACGATGATGCGGATGTTGGTCGGGATGGTGTTGCGCAGGCAGGAGATGATGACGTTGCTGAAGGCCAGCACGGCGATGACGCTCAGGCCCATCACTATGGCCGGCTCGAGCTGCGCCGTCACGGCCAGTACGGAGCAGATACCGAGTATCTGGACCACTACGGGATTGTTCTTCGAGAAGGGGTTGAAGAAAACTTCCTTGTAATTAATCTTTTCAGCCATGATCAGAGAGTTTTAAGAAAGTTTCTGTAAGGAGTCAGGCAGTTGTCGATCATCGCGCCGACGCCCTTGCTGGTGATTGTGCCGCCGGAAACGCCGTCGACATAGTCCTCGCCGCCGGCGGGCTGCTGGCCGGCCTTGACTACGGCTATGGGCATGAACTCGCCGTTCTTGAACAGCTGCTTGCCGCGGAACTGGTCCGAGAAATCGGGTTCGGCGATTTTGGCGCCGAGGCCGGGAGTCTCGCCCTGATGGGCGAAGTAGGCGCCGTAGATGGTCGAGCCGTCGGCGTCGACGCTCACGTAGCCCCAGATGGGACCCCAGAGTCCGCCGCCGTAGAGGGGCAGGATGTACTTGGCCGCTCCGTCGACGCTGGCGACGTAGACGGGCAGCTGGCGCTCCGAGCCGGGCTCGCCGGCTTGCCGGGCGACATTTACGGCGAAGGCGTCGGCCCCTGGAACTACCTCGCCAGCGAGGTCGACAACGTAACTCTCGGTAATGTATTCGGAGTAATATTCGGCGATGCTGTCGGCTGGCGCCTCGACACGCACGCTGGCCAGAATCTGGCGCATCTTGTCCGCATTGGCGTTCTCGGTCTGGCGGTCCTTCAGCGAGATGGCCGTGAAGGCCAGCGCCGAGCCTACCACCACCACAAGTACGATGATGTAGACAATCGTATAGAGTTTGCTTTCCTTGTTTATCATGACCGTACGGATTTTACGCGGTTAAGACGGCGGCTGATGTTGGCGCGGACAACGCACCAGTCGATCAGCGGAGCGAAGCAGTTCATCAGCAGAACCGCCAGCATGGCGCCCTCGGGGTAGCCGGTGTTGTAGACGCGGATAATGATTGCCATGGCGCCGATCAGGAAGCCGTATATGTATTTGCCTGCTGTGGTATGTGCGGCGGTCACGGGGTCCGTGGCCATGAAGACGGCCGCGAAGGCGAAGCCGCCGAGCAGAAGCTGTTCCCAGGCGGGAATGAAGCTGTCCGGATATTCGGGAGTGGCGAAGGCATTGGCAATCCAGCCCATTACCAGGGCGCCGGCGATGACGCTGACGATGATTCGCCAGTTGGCGATGCCGGCGGCGAGCAGGATAACCATGCCGATGAGGATGCAAAGTGTCGAGGTCTCGCCGAAGGAGCCTGGCATGAGGCCCAGGAACATGTCCCAGAGACTCAGGGCATGGTCGCCTATACCGGTAAAGGCGATGTCAGGGCCGGCCTGAGTCGACACCTGGCCCAGGGGCGTGGCGCAGCTGAAGCCGTCCGCAATCTGCTGGCCGAAGCCGAAGGGAGCGTCCGTGGCCACATAAACCTGGTCGCCGGACATCTTGGCGGGGTAGGCGAAGAAGAGGAACGCGCGGGTAACGAGCGCCACGTTCAGGACGTTATAGCCCGTGCCACCGAACACTTCCTTGGCGAATATCACAGCGAAAGCCACGGCCACGGCGAGCATCCACAGCGGAATTTCGGCCGGGCATATCATCGGCACGAGGATGCCGGTCACCAGGAAGCCTTCCTGGATTTCCTCCTTGCGCCACTGGGCGAACGCGAACTCGATGCCCAGACCGACCACGTAGGCCACGACCACGCGCGGCAGGATGGTCAGGAAGCCGTAGAGCATCAGGCTCCAGAAGGGGAATTCAGTCGCTCCGGCGGCCAGCCAGTGCTGGTAGCCGGTATTGTACATGCCGAAGAAGAAGCACGGCATAAGGGCCAGCACCACGATAATCATGGCGCGCTTTGCGTCCATGCTGTCGTGAATCTGCGAGGCGTTCCTCGGGGCCGCGGTGGTCTTCGGCGTATAAAGGAAGGTCTCGAAGCCGTCGTAGACCGAGTGGAATGCGTGCAGCTTGCCTTCCTGTTGGAAATTAGGCCGGATGCGGTCTAAGAATTTACGTAAGATAGCCACTGTGTATGGTATTTCTGTGGTTTGTTTCTATATCCTTGACTTATTCGAGTTCCTTGCGCAGGAAATCCAGGCCGTCGCGCACAATCTGCTGCAGGGGGAGTTTGGAGGTATCGGCGTACTCGGCCAGGGCGAAATCCTCCGGTGCCACCTCGTAGATGCCCAGAGCTTCCATCTGCTCGATGTCGCGGGCGATGATGGCCTTGATGAGGTACTCGGGCAGAATGTCCATGGGTATCATCTTGTCGTACTCGCCGCTCATGATGATTGCGCGGCGGCCGCCGTTGAGGCGTGCGTCGGGGCTGAAAGCTTTGGTGAGCCAGCGGAAGGGGAGGGCGCGGCTCTCGCTCATCTTCGACGGAGCTACCGATGCCCAGCCCATGAACTCGTCCTTGTCGTCGCCCTCTGCGATTACCGTAATCTGGCGGTAGGGAGCGCGCAGGAAGGCGTCGGCTCCGTCGCCTGTGGCAGTCCCCGTAAGGACATTGCCGGAGATTATGCGCTTGTGGAGTCCGTCGTCCTTGAGGCGTCCTTCGACCAGCGGAGCTACGGCGGCTCCGAACACGGTGGTGACCACGCAGGGCTTCCCGACTTCCGGCCCGGCGATTACCACGTCGGTAGAGCAGTCGACATTCCCGGACAGGAGCAGACGGCCGATGCGCAGGAGCACGTCCCAGGTCAGCGTCCAGACAATATCGCCCTTATTGACGGGCTTTATGGCGGCAATCTGCACGCCGGCGTTGCCGGCGGGATGGACTCCGGCGACCTCGACGGTTTCGGCTCCATCTATGTCAGGGAAGTCGGCGCCTTCGGCGTGGCTGATGTAGACCTTGCCCTCGGTGAGCGAAGCCAGGGCCTTGACGGCGGCTCGGGCGCTCTCGAGGTCCTTGCCGGCCGGAGCGGCGACAGGAGCCTCCAGGGGAGCGCTGGCGATGGCCGTCACGAAGATGTCGCGTACGGTGTCGTCGGGATTGGGAACGATGTCGTATGGGCGCTGGCGCATCATGGCCAGCAGGCCGGAATTGGCCAGCAGGCGGCGCAGGGAGGCGGCGTCGGTAGCCTTGGGGAAGCCCAGGGAGGCGCCCCCGTCGGGATTGACCTCGATTTCAACGCGCAGAATCCTGCGGCGCTCGCCGCGCACGATTTCCCTGACCGTTCCGGCTACCGGGGATACCAGCTTGACTTCCGGGTGCTTCTTGTCGGACAGCAGCGGCGAACCGACGCAGACGGCGTCGCCCGCGGCCACCGCCGGCTTGGGCGTGAAACCGGGAAAATCATCCGGGCAAATGGCTGCAAGCGCGGGTATTACCTTTGCCGCGGGAACGTAGCTTTCCGCAGCGCCGGCAATCTTAAGCTTGCTACCCTTTTTGAGTTTGATTTTCATATTGGGTTAAGTTGTTATGCAGGTGCGGGGGAGAGAGTCGTTAAGCAGATGCAAAGATACGGAATTTTGCCAAAAAAACTTAAAACTCCGCTTTTGTCAAATCACACGCTTTGCAAACTTTAACAGAAAGACCTCCCCGGATTTCTCCGGAGAGGTCTGCAAGCTGAATTGAAGGTAATGGCGGTCCCTTACGGGCCGTTGTATTATTTGTCCTTGTGCTCGTAGCGCAGGGTCATGCTCGGCTGGTCGCAGACTTCGGAGGGACCGAAGTACTGGATGGGGCCGGGATAGACGTAGCAGGTGTTCTGGGCCCACTCGGCGCGGTTTGCGGCGAAGTGCTTGAAGGGCGCGCCGTCCAGGCGGACGAGTGCCTTCTGGATTACGGGCTTGTCCTCGGCGTTGCGGCGCTCGATATTCATCATCATGGTGATGGGGATACCGCCGGGAATCCACTGTACGGCAGGCTTCACGAGGTTGCGGATGGCGCTCATGTAGCCGGTGACGCCGGCGTTGATGAGGGCGGCGGCGTTGTAGCCTAGGGCGTAGCAGTAGTCGGCGTCGAAGTTGGAGGGATCGGCGCAGCGGCCCTCATAGCCGAAGAAGTGGTGCAGGGGAGAGAACTTGCCCTTGGCGGCGTGGAAGGCCTCGCTGCCGGCGAGATACTTGGCTACCAGGCCGGAGAGCAGCTTCTCGGTTTCGATGAGCGATACCTGGACGTTGCCGTGGGGGTCGCGGTCGAGCATCAGCTGGTCGGCGACGCTCTCGGGGAGCTTCTGCAGGGCGGCTACGTTGGCCTCGCCGAGGTTCTCGAGGATGAATGCCTTGAGGGCGGCGTTGTCCATGGCTGCTACCTTTTCCTTGTTGGCTCCGAGGAGTTCGTTGAGCTCGCTGATAAGCTTCTTGTATTCGGGGATGAACTCTATGAGGCCTTCGGGGATGAGGATGGTGCCGAAGTTGTTGCCTTCGGCGGCGCGGGCCGTAACGATGTCGGCTATGTACTTGACGATGTCGTCCAGGCTCATGTTCTTCTCCTGGATTTCCTCGGAAATGAGGCAGATGTTGGGCTGTGTCTGCAGGGCGCATTCGAGGGCGATATGGCTGGCGGAGCGGCCCATGAGCTTGATGAAGTGCCAGTACTTCTTGGCGGAGTTGCAGTCGCGCTGGATGTTGCCGATAACTTCGGAATATACCTTGGTGGCGGTGTCGAAGCCGAAAGAGGTTTCGATCTGCTTGTTCTTGAGGTCGCCGTCGATGGTCTTGGGGCAGCCGATTACCTGAACGCCGGCGTTGTTGGCCTTGTAGTATTCGGCCAGGATGGCGGCGTTGGTGTTCGAGTCGTCGCCGCCGATGATTACCAGGGCGGTGATGCCGAGTTCGCGCAGGATTTCGAGACCCTTGTCGAACTGGTCCTTCTTCTCGAGTTTGGTACGGCCGGAGCCGATGATGTCGAAGCCGCCGGTGTTGCGGTATTCGTCGATGATGGGGGCGGTGAGTTCGATGTACTTGTGCTCGATCAGGCCGGAGGGACCCATCAGGAAGCCGAAGAGGCGGGAGTCGCGGTGGATTTTCTTGATACCGTCGAAAAGACCGCAGATCACGTTGTGGCCGCCGGGAGCCTGGCCGCCGGAGAGGATTACGCCTACGTTGAGGGGCTTGCCGGCAGTGGGGTTGGCGTTCTTTTCAAAGTGAATTTCGGGAAGTCCGTAAGTGTTGGGGAAGAGGCTGCGGATGGCAGCCTGGTCGGCTACGGATTCGGTGGCCTGTCCTTCGACAACCTTTACCGGAGCTGTCAGGACAATGGGCAGCTTGGGCTGATAGTTTGCGCGGGCTTTTTGTAAAGCACTCTTTTTCATATTGAGAAGATGGTATCTTGTTGGTTTATTTTTTCGCAAAGATACAGCAAATTGCCGTAAAAACGGCCGCATAAATGTGAATAAGTGTTTATCGGGCACTTTCGGCCGATGTGGCCTGCGCCTTCATCATCCTGCGCCACTTCATATACCCGAACACGGCAATGACGGTGTACAGAAGGTAGAGCAGGGCATAGAAGGGCCGGTCCTTGTACCAGTACAGCCCGACGCAGACGGCGTCGACGGCTATCCACGCCAGCCATTGTTCCAGGTACTTGCGCGCCAGCATCCAGGTGGCCACGATACTCATCGCCGTGGTGAAGGCGTCCCAGTAAGGCACGGTGCTGTCCGTCCACTCGACCAGCCAGTAGGTCAGCGCCGCGTAGATCAGCGCGAATACCGGCGCCATAACCAAAAGGCGCTCCCAGCCCATGCTTGTTATTGCCTTGGCCGCGGCGCCGTGCTTGCGCAGGCCCATCGTCCAGACTATGTAGCCGTAGATGGCCATCACGAAGTAGTAGCAGTTCATCGCGAAGTCGGCATACAGCCCCGCGCGGTAGTAGATCCAGAAGCTGACCGTAGGCATCGCTATGTTGGCGAACCACATCTTCGGGTCGGCGTGGTATTCCCACCATAAATAAAGAAGCCCGATCAGGAAGCCCGAAATTTCGAGCGTCCTGTCGAGCGTAAGGTATTGGAGTATGGAGTCCATCAGAAGCGAACGGTGAGGCTGCCGGTCACGTGCGTGGTGGCCTGGGCGGCATAGCCCGCATAGCGGTAGACGACGGGGTTGCCCTGCTCGTCCTTATAGTAGCCGGCGCCGGCGTAGCCGTTGTCCTCGTATTTCTCGTTGAAGAGGTTGTAGACCGTCAGGCCGAGGCGCACGCCCTTGGTACCGAGCACCTTGCCGAAGTCGTATCCCAGGCGGAGGTTGCTGACGAAGTAGCTGTCGAGCATCTGCTCGTCGGAGTGGGCATTGCTCATGTACTGTTTGCTGACGTAGTGGCTCTCCAGCGAGGCGTCCAGGCCGCGCCAGTGGAAGTTGAAGCTGTTGTGCAGCACGAAGTCGGGCGAGAAGGCGATTGGGGTGTCGCCGACGTAGCGCTCGATGGGATTGGTCCACTCGTCCTCGTAGATGTACTCGGTGAAGTCCTTGATGCGGTTGCGGCTGAGGGTGGCGTTGATCTGCCAGTCGAACCAGTTTGCGGGCTTGAGGGCGCCCTGGAGTTCGATGCCCATGCGGTAGCTCTTGGGAACGTTGACGCTCAGGGGGTTGCCGGTGTCGGACAGCTGGCCGGTCACGACGAGTTGGTCCTTATAGTCCATATAGTAGAGGTTCACGCCGAGGGTGAACAGGCGGTGGCTGTAGGTGTAGCCGATTTCATAGTCGAACAGGCGCTCGGCGCTGGGGATATGGTTGCGGTCGCCGTCGGTGAAGTTGTCGCGGACAGGTTCCTTGTGGGCCACGCTCCAGGACGCGAAGGCGCGGTTGTGGGCGCCGTCGGTGAAGTTGACGCCTACCTTGGGGTTGAAGAAGTCGTATTTCTCGTGGATGTCCAGTTCGGCCATCGAGGAGGTGTTCCAGTCGTAGTTGTCGCTCACGCCGCGGATGGAGTAGTTGATGTGGCGGTACTGAAGGTCGGCGAAAGCACTGAACTGGCGGGTGATGTCGACGTTCGCGCGGGCGTAGATGTTGGCGTCGAACTTGCGGCCGGTGTTGTTGTAGTACTCCTGGAGCGGGTCGATGGGGCCCATATAGTTGCGCACCCACTTGATTTGTCCGAAGTGGTCGCCGTGGAAGTTGCTGACGCCGCCTCCGATGGTTGCGTCGACGCGGTCGCGGCGGTAGTTGAGGGTCGCGTTGCCGCCGACAAAGCCGTTGTCGTTGTACTTCAGACGGATGAGGTCGGATTTCTCGACTTCGTTGCCCTCGGCGTCGCGGAAGTTCTGAAGGCCGTATTCGACCAGCGTGCGGCGTGTCTTGTACTGGTCGTAGTATCCGTCGCCCTTGGTGTAGAAGGCTGTCGCGCTCAGGCGCCAGTATTCATTGAGAGTCTGGGCCAGGTGAAGCTGGAAGTGGTGCTGGATGAAGTGGTCCTTCTGGTCAGGATAATAGGCGGTGTTGCCCTTGGAGTCGGTGTATTCGCCGCAGGGATTGTAGCGGCGTCCGTATTTCTCCATGTCCTCCCTGGAGGCGTAGTCCCAGGCCATGTATGTATCCTCCTTGCCCCCGAAGGCGAGCAGGCGCAGGCTCGTGCCGCCGTTGATGTAGCCTACCTGTCCCAGGTAGCTCCAGAGCGAGGAGGAGGCGCGGTCGATGTAGCCGTCGGAACCAAGGTTCGAGATGCGGGCGTCTATCGTCCAGTGACCGCCGAGAAGACCCGTGCCGGCGCGCAGGCTCTCCATGTGGGTGTTGTACATGCCGTAGCTGCCGGAGAATTCGCCGTAGGCCTCGGTTGATGGTGCCAGCGTAAGCATGTTGACGCTTGCGCCGAATGCTCCGGCACCGTTGGTGCTTGTGCCGGCACCGCGCTGAATCTGGATGTCGCGGAGACTGCCGGCCAGGTCGGGCATGTTGACCCAGTAGACGTTGTGACTCTCGCCGTCGTTGATGGGCACGCCGTTGGCCGTGACGTTGATGCGCGTTGCGTCGACGCCGCGGATGCGGAGGCCGCTGTAGCCCATGCCGGCGCCGGCATCGGAAGTCGTCGTCAGCGATGGTGTCATCGAAAGCAGGAAGGGAATGTCGCGTCCGTCGTTGCGGCGCTCGAGTTCGGCGCGCGTGACTACCGAGTAGGCCACTGGTGTGTTCGCGGCGGCGCGGTTGGCGGCGATTTCTATGCCGCTCAGCTGGATTGTGTCGGAAGATTCAGGCTCGAAAGCCTCGGCAGCGCTTGCGGCAAGTGGCGACAATGCCACGGCAATGCAGGCTGCCGGCAACAGTAAATGTTTCATAATGTGTTCTCTACGCCGGTATTATCCGGATCAGGTTCTAAGGGTATGATCTCAGCTTCGCCAGCGGGCCACTCCTGGCCCGCCCGTGGGCGTCGCACCCCTGTGATTGGTTTTGTCGCCGCAAAGTTAATGAAAACTTCGCCCCCGTGCAAATCTGCATGAGGGCGGACTGTCGAAAAAACTATGTGCTGTATTGTGTGAAACTATGTACTGTCTTAGGTGCGGAATACTTCGGCGGGGGCAGACCCGTAGCGCAGACGGTACATCAGGGCCGTCAGGTCGATTATAGGCAGTGGCCTGTTTTTCAGCGGGGTGCCGGCTATGCGCACGGAAATGATGCCTCTCAGGGCCCCGACGGCGATGCCCAGCATCATCATCATCAGTTTTCCGCCGACAACGACATCCTCACCGTTTATTTCGATATGCTGGCGCAGGTCCTGGATTTCGAAAGTGGCGTATGCGGAGCATGTCAGCAGGCGTTCGCGCACTATGACGCCTTTGGCGATGTAGGAAGCAGTCACGATAAGGCTGATTGTGGAAGCCTCGAGGTCGGGGACCACACGGACGGTCATATCGACTGAAATATCTTTGCCCGAGGCACGCATGGCCGCGCGGCGGTTGAGCACGCTGGCGCCCTCTACTTCTCCTATCGAACGGAGGCTGATGTTGAAATCCAAGTCTTTCATGTAGTTAGAACGTGTGTTCGCGCCGGTCTGTTCAGAGGACGCTTCATATTGGCACAAAAGTAGTAAAAAATCGGAATTATTTGCTACCTTTGCGTTGAAAACTTACGCGCCCGGAGCGCGCATCATGATTATGCGTATTTTTTCCATCATTATCATATTGGCTACGGCAGCCGCCGGAGTGGCGATGGCTTCGTCGGGCGGCGACGCGGAACCTGTCGACGGCAATGGCGTGAACTGCATCCTGGCTGAGCATCTTGCCGAGGACGGCCTTACGGCCAATCCCTGGGACTCGCGCGGC
>USGZ01000016.1 GCA_900554265.1 uncultured Porphyromonadaceae bacterium | reverse complement strand
GCCACGGCCCACGCCCGGCCGGGGGCGCTTTTTTTGCGTTTTCGGCCAAAACTTCTTAACTTTGTCCTCGCTACGGCCTATTGCCGGCAGCTTTTACGATGATTTCGCGGAAAATCGAAGAAAAATGCATCACCAAGGCCGCCGGCCTTATAAACGGTGCGGATAAAATCTTAGTGGTCACGCACATGGCACCCGACGGCGACGCTATAGGCTCGTCGCTGGCCGCCATGCACGTCCTTTCCGCAATCGGCAAGGATGTAAAAATCCTTACTCCCGACGCATTCCTGGCCAACCTCCAGTGCCTTCCGGGCGCCAAGGAGATTGTCGACGGTACGCGCTACCCGGATTTCGCCGTCAAGCTCTTCGAGGACTCGGACCTGATCATGTGCCTGGATTTCAACGAGCCCTCGCGCACAGGGCGCCTCGAAAAGCTGCTGCGCGAGTCGAAGAAGCCCAAGATTCTCATCGACCACCATCTGCATCCGGACATCGACGCCGAGGTGGTAATCTCGCACCCGGAGCTGGCCGCCACGGCCTACCTGATGTTCCGCTTCTTCTGCCGCATGGAGCTGTTCAACATGATTGACCGCGCCGCCGCCCAGTGCCTGCTGGCGGGCATCATGACCGACACCGGCAACCTGGCCTACAACTGCGACGACCCCGAACTCTACATCGTAATCTCCGAGCTGCTCCGCAAAGGTGCCGACAAGGAGGAACTCTACCGCCGCCTGTTCAACACCCAGTCCGAGAACTGCATGCGCCTGAACGCCTACGCCATCAGCGAGAAGATGAAGGTCTACAAGGACTACGGCTGCGCCCTGATCACCCTCACCCGCGCCGAGCTCAACCGCTTCCACTACGTCAAGGGCGACACCGAGGGCCTGGTCAACCGTCCGCTGGCCATTCCCGGCGTCCACTTCTCGGTATTCATGCGCGAGGAGTCGGAGCTTATCCGAGTGAGCATGCGCAGTGTGGGCCGCTTCCCCGTCAACGAGCTCTGCTGCGCCTACTACGACGGCGGCGGCCATCTCAACGCCGCCGGCGGCGACTTCCGCAACGGCACCATGGCCGAGGCCATCAAGGCCTTCGAGGAACTCCTGCCCGACATCAGGAAAAAATATAAAGACATACTCGAAAAGCGCTGAAGCCCCAAGCTCAGCCTTTGAGCAAACTAATAATTATCACTACTCTCTCCCGCAACAGACAGATGAAACTCACCCGCATCTTCCATATCGCCCTGGCGGCCCTCGCCGCGGCCTGCGTGGCTTCCTGCTCCGACGACGAAAGCTACGCCAACCTACTGAACCTCGAGAACCAGGCCGTCAACAACTACCTGGCCGACCACACCGTAGAGCTGAGCATCCCCGAGGACACGGTTTTCATCACCGGCCCGGACGCACCCTACTACCGCCTCGACGAGGACGGATTCCTCTATATGCAGGTGCTCGACGCCGGTACCAAGGACAACCGGGCCGAGGACAACGAGCAGATATATTTCCGCTATCTGCGCTACGCCCTCACCAATTACGACAAGGGCTACCTGCCCACCCCCGGCGGCAACGCGCTGACGCTGACCCCCTGCTGGTTCCGCTTCAACAACTACTCGATGCAGGGCTCCTATCAGTGGGGCGTCGGCCTTCAGACTCCTCTGAAGTACCTGCCGATAGACTGCAAGGTGAACATCATCATCAAGAGCAGCATGGGCATCGTCGAGGAGCAGAGCGAAGTAACCCCATTCCTGTACAACGTAAGCTACTACCGGGGAGAGCTATAATGCGTAATGCGCAATAAGCAATGAAGAATTCATAATGCATAATTAATGAAGAATCTCTAAAGCCTCAAATTTTTGTTCCGGCATTTTAGGTTCACCTAAAATCTAACCCCTAATACCTAAAACCTATAAAACACAAGATATGACACTGATAAAATCCATCTCCGGTATTCGCGGCACCATCGGCGGTCCCGCGGGAGATGGCCTGAGTCCCCTGGACATCGTAAAATTCACCGCCGCCTTCGCAGTATTCACCGCCGGCCACACCACCCGCAATACGCGCCGTATCGTCGTCGGCCGCGACGCCCGCCTCTCGGGACCGATGGTCAAGAAACTCGTCGTCGGCACCCTCATGGGCATGGGCTTCGACGTTGTCGACATCGACCTGGCCTCCACGCCTACCACCGAGCTCGCCGTAGTCGGCGAGAAAGCCTGCGGCGGCCTTATCCTTACGGCCTCGCACAATCCCCGCCAATGGAACGCCCTAAAGCTCCTCAACGAGAACGGCGAATTCCTCAGCGCCGCCGACGGTCAGGAAGTGCTGCGCCTGGCCGACCTGTGCAACTTCGAGTTCGCGCCCGTCGACCGCCTCGGCAAAGTCTACGAGAACACCACCTGGACGCTGCGCCATATCGAGCAGGTACTCGCCCTGCCGGCCGTCGACGTCGAAGCCATCCGCAATGCCGGCTTCACCGTGGCCGTCGATGCAGTCAACTCCGTAGGCGGCATCGCCATCCCGGCCCTGCTGCGCGCCCTCGGAGTAAAGAAAGTAATCGAACTCAACTGCGAGGCCACAGGCGACTTCGCCCATACCCCCGAGCCCATCCCCGAGAACCTGACGGGCATCTCCGAGCTGATGGCCCGCGGCGGCGCCGACCTCGGCGTCGTTGTCGACCCGGACGTCGACCGTCTGGCCCTCGTCTGCGAGGACGGCACCATGTTCGGCGAGGAGTACACCCTCGTTTCCGTGGCCGACTATCTGCTGGGCCTCAAGCCGGGCAACACCGTCAGCAACCTCAGCTCCTCGCGCGCCCTGCGCGACGTGACCCTCAGGCACGGCGGCAGCTACAGCGCCGCAGCCGTCGGCGAGGTCAACGTAACCACCAAGATGAAGGAAACAGGGGCCGTCATAGGCGGCGAAGGCAACGGCGGCGTAATCTACCCCGAACTGCACTACGGCCGCGACGCCCTTGTCGGCGTGGCGCTCTTCCTGACCCTGCTCGCCAAGAGCGGCAAGAAGGTTTCCGAACTGCGCAAGACCTATCCCGCCTACGAAATCTTCAAGACCAAAATCCAGCTCACGCCGGATATCGACGTCGACGCCATCCTCGCCGCCGTGAAGGACAAATTCTCCAACGAGAAAATCACGGACATCGACGGCGTGAAGATCGACTTCCCCGAATCCTGGGTACACCTGCGCAAGAGCAACACCGAACCCATCATCCGCATCTACTCCGAGGCACATACCGCCAGGGAGGCCGAAGACCTGGCCGCAAGCATCCGCGACGGCGTCATGTCAATGGTAAAAGCATAAAATTTCATCCCGTCCGCCACTCCGGTAGCCGACCGGGGTGGCGGATTGTTTTCCCAGCACATAAAACCCCAAACGATTATAGTCTATGAAATATCAGATTCTCGCACTGGCAGTGGCCACCTGCGCCACACTGAGTGCCTCCGCCGCCGCACGCTTCCAGCACACCCCCGCCTTCGGCACCTCCGCCAAGTCGGAATCGCGCATCGTCCGCGCTCCGATGAAGGAAGACACCAAACCCATCTGGTGTCCGCAGACGGAGGCCACAAGCGTCTGGGAGGGCGACTGGGTACCCTATGAGCTCTACAACACCTCCTACACCACGACCGGCAAAATCGCCCTCCAGACCGTCACAGAGCAGGAAACCGGAGCGTTCACGCGCATAACATACGCCTACGACGCAAACGACATGGAGATTTCCAAAATCACGCAGACCGCCGAGGAAGGCGAGGAATTCGCCGACTACGAGAAGGACCTCACAGCCTACGACTCGCGCGTGACCGATTTCATCACCTCCCGCCAGACATGGTTCGACTTCGGCAGCGGATGGGTACAGAACGGCAACAACTATACGCAGACCCTTACGCGCGACGCCGCCGGCAACGTAATTCTGGTAGAGCGCGCCGTACTCTTCAACGGCATCTTCGACCCCACCATGCGCCTCCACATCGAGTACACCGACGGCAAAGCCTCGAGAATCGTCCAGGAGGACCTTACCTACGACTATGCCACCTCGTCCTATTCCTGGGAAGAGAGCGCGGTGATATCCGATATCGTCTGGGTCGAGACGGACGGTCAGATTGTCAGCACCGAGAGTATCGTCAGCATCGACGGACCCAACCGCGCCGCCTCCTATAAGCTTGTCGACGAGATGAACCAGGCCGACGTGACCGTAGCCTACACCGCGGACAGCTACACCATTACCCGCGTCGGCGTAATTCAGGGCCACGACAACACCACCAACACCTTCACCTATCAGATTACCGACGCCAACGGCAGCGAGCGTCTCGTCGAAAGCTTCTCCGTCGACGAAGAAGACGGTCCTTACGTCGAAACCTACACTGACGAAGCCTGCTACGACGCCTACGGCTACACCACTATGATGAAGAGCACAGTCGAATACGAAGGCATTACCGACGTCCTCTCGCATATGGAAGGCGAGCTGACCTACGACGACACCTACGGATACCCGCTGACTTACATCATTTCCGAACTCGTCTACGACGAACCCGAAGGTGAGGACGAAGAGGAACCGGGCGCCACCATGACCCAGACCATGAAATCCGAGATGTCGGACTACGTCAACGCCGCCTTATCATCGGTAAGCGACATAGCCGTGGAGAACAGCGACAGCGCCGTCCGCTACTTCAATCTCCATGGCCAGCCTGTCAGTGCCGGCAACCTGACCCCCGGACTCTATATCGTCCGTAAGGGCAACAAAGTCAGCAAAGAATACATCCGCTGAATTTTTCACCGAATTTTCAGCAGCGAAAGTCTTGGAGCTACCAAAAAGAAATGCTAACTTTGCATTATCTAAGGAACTTTCTATCAACAAACAAGTATAACTTTCTAATAAACAGACAATCATGGCTTACGTAATCACCGACAAGTGTGTAGCCTGCGGCACCTGCCTGCCCAACTGCCCCGTAGAAGCTATCTCTGAAGGCGAAATCTACCACATCGACCCCGACACCTGCATCGACTGCGGTACCTGCGCTTCTGTATGCCCCTCCGAGGCCATCATCCCCGGCGAATAATACACACTTACGCAAAGATACGAGGCTGCGCCCATCGCCGGGCGCAGCCTCTGTTTTTTAGGCATTAGGTTATAGGTGGGTGGCAAGCCTCCGCCAGCGAAAGAGCGGCGAAGCCGCCATGGAGGTCGGGGCGTCTCGCCCCGACGCAATCGCCTGGACGCCGTTTTAGCGGTTTTTCCCGTTTAATCAGGATTATTCTCGATTAATCCCGATTAATCCCGATTTCACCGTCGACTCGCTGTTTATGTTAAACTTTGTAAAATCTAACCCTTCGCAAGGTACTTGGTATTGCATAGTACTATAAGAGTCTCTAACTTTGCAGCGTCTTCAGTGACTCAATGACTATGAATATCGACAATCTCAAATCCCAAATGCGCAAAGGCATGCTCGAATTCTGCGTGCTGCTGCTTCTGCGGCGCGGTGATGCCTACGCCTCGGAAATCATCGCCCGCATGAAGGACGCCCACCTGATTGTGATGGAAGGAACGCTCTACCCCCTGCTGACGCGCTTGAAAAACGACGGTCTTCTCTCCTACCGCTGGGAGGAGTCGCCCTCCGGCCCCCCGCGCAAATACTATTGCCTGACGCCCTGGGGGGAGCAATGCCTGCTGCAGCTCCACGGCGCCTGGAACGAAATAAGCCGAACCGTCGACCATCTCATCGCCATCCAGGAAACGCCTCCGCCAATCGACGACGCCGACACCGGCGAAACCCCGCCGCCGGTTCCCGAACCTGAAAATCAAACATCTCCCAAAAATCCCGAAAAATGAAACGTACCTTTACCTCAAATATCGACGGCCAGATCTTCAACATTGACGAAGACGCCTACAACCTGCTGCTAAACTACCTCGAGCAGCTTCGCCACACCTTCGGCGGCAAGGAAGGCGAGGAAATCTGCGGCGACATCGAAAGCCGCATCCGCGAGCACTTCAACGAGCGCATCGTCAAGGGCGCCAACGTGATAGTCATCGAGGACGTAAACCGCGTGATAGCCACCATGGGCACGCCCGAAGCCATCTCAGGCGAGGCTTTCGCCGAGGCCGGAGAAAGCGGGGCGGCAGTCCCGCCTCCCATCGCCGACGCTTCGCAGTCCAAGCCGCGCAAGCACCTGTTCCGCAACATCAGGAGCAAGGTCTTCGGCGGCGTATTCAGCGGCCTGGGAGCCTACCTGGGCTGGAACGCCAACATCATGCGCCTGTTCTACATCCTCATCACCATCTTCTTCCCCTACCACTTCCTGCCCGTCCTGGCCTATCTGATCGCCTGGATGGTAATCAAGCCGGCGACGACGCCGCAGGACATGCTCGAGATGAGCGGCGAGCCCGTCAACGTCGAGACCCTCGGCCAGGCGATAATCGACAGCAGCCGCGAGAAGATGCAGAGTCCCGGTTTCTGGAGCGGCCTGTTCGCGGGCATCGGCAAGTGTATCATGGCCTTCCTCGGCCTCATTTCCGCCACGGCAACAATCTCCTTCCTGGCAGTGTTCGTAGTGCTCTGCACCGCATTGGTAACCTACATCGTCTCTCCCGATATTCCGTCCGTCTGCGACTTCAACTTCGGCGTTCCGGAAAACATAACCCTGAAAATCACCACCGCGCTGGTCTGGGACCTGTTCGCCCTGCTGCTCTCGCTGGCGGTGACCTGGGCCGCGGCCTCTACCCTCTTCAAGACCAAACCCCTGGGACGCTCAACCTTAACAATCGGAGCCGTCATGACACTCCTACTCTTCATCGCAGGCCTCGTCTTAGGCTTCCTCTGCTTCTGAGGCGCGCGTCGACCTACAAGCGGCGCAGCCGCCGTGGAGGTCGGAGCGTCTCGCCCCGACACTTTACCCCCCCTCTCCTTAATTTTTTCGTTAAAAAGAACGGAAAGGTTTGCACGGAAAGGAATTTATTGTTAATTTTGCCCCGCTAAATCCATAAGCAAATACAATCTACAAAAATATAACATGATAATCGTACAAGTAAAAGAAGGCGAGCAGATTGAACGCGCGCTCAAGAAATTCAAGCGTAAATTCGAAAAAACCGGTATCGTAAAGGAACTCCGCAGCCGTCAGGCATTCCAGAAGCCCTCCGTCACCAACCGCAAGAAGATGATGAAGGCTGTCTACGTGCAGAAGCTCCGCTGCGTAGAGGAATAATTCCCATTACATATTCCGGCTTTTTCCGAGATTTTTCCGCGCTTTTTTTGGAATTTCGGAAATAAGTACGTAAATTCGTGGCATCCGCAGGCATATCCGCTTAAGGAAACCTGTGGCTTGCCATTTATGCTTTACTCCGCGTTCTACAGTTATATACGGTGTGAGACGGCCCGCTCGCCTCACACCGTTTCTGCATATGTGCGCGACGTAGAGCAGTTCCGCAGCTGGTTGACGGGGGAGCATGAAAAGATTTCCGACGACCCGGCGCTTGTCACCGTGCAGGACGTGCGCGGCTGGATAGCGCACCTTGCCGCCGGGGGGCTGAAGACAACCAGCATCATCCGCAAGCTCCAGAGCCTGCGCGCCTTCTTCAACTATCTGTGCCGTCACCACGAGGGCTTCACGGTAAATCCCGCGGCAAAGGTGCTCACGCCGCGCCGGCCCGTCGAGATACCCGGCTTCCTCACGGCTTCCGAGAGCGCTCGCACCGTCGATACGGAGATGCAGATAGCCGAACTCTTGCCCGATGCCTTCGACGAGGTCCGCGACGCCCTGATGGTGACCATGCTTTACTCCACGGGCATGCGCGCGGCCGAGCTCATCGGCCTGCACGACGACGCCGTCGACGTCTCCCGCGGTGAACTAAAAGTGCTCGGCAAGCGTAATAAGGAAAGACTGATACCTTTCGGCCCCGAGCTGGCCGGACTGATCGGGCACTACAGGCGCCTGCGCTCGCAGCTGGAGAATCCGGCACCGGAATTCTTCCTCCGCGCCAACGGCAAGCCGCTCTACTACGGACTCCTGTACCGCACCGTCCGCAACCGGCTGGAGCAGTCGAAAGTCGCGTCGGCCCGGAAAAGCCCGCACGTGCTGCGCCACAGCTTCGCCACCGACATGCTCAATAACGGAGCCGACCTCCGCGCCGTCCAGGAGCTGCTGGGGCATCAGAGTCTGGCAACAACGCAAAGGTACACACACCTAACATACCGGGAAATACAACAAAATTATCAACTCGCACACCCCCGTGCACATTCCAAAAAACAAGCACCATGGAAGTAAGAATTCAGGCCATCCATTTCGAAGCATCCGCCAAACTCGCGGAATTCATCAACAAGAAAGCCGAGCGCCTGGTACGCAGATTCGGCGCCGTAACCACCGTCGACGTAACTCTCAAGGTCGTCAAGCCCGAAACGGCCATGAACAAGGAAGTGCTCGTCAACGTAAAGAGCCCCGCGGGAGAATTCGTGGCCACCAAGGTCGCCGACACCTTCGAGGAAGCATTCGACCTGGCCATAGATGCTCTCGACCGTCAGCTGGCAAAACAGAAAGAAAAGAAATAAACCCCGAGGCCGTCGGCAGCCTCAATAAAACAAACTGAACACAAGCAATGAAGAAAAGCATTCTGTGGGCGCTGAGCCTCGGTGTGGCCTTTGCGGCCGCCGCCGAGCCTTTCAAGGTAATCGTGCCCATGTCCGAGGACGACGAGGGAGCTATGGCCCGACTCGTCGACTACGACAACGGCGCCGTTGTCGACAGCGTCCTTGTCGGACCCGAGGCCGCCACATTCACCGGAACCATCGACGAGCCCGTGCTGGCGCGCGTGATGGTCGACGGTCGCCGCTTCCGGCCTTTCATCCTCGAATCCGGCACAATATCGTTCAGCAACAGCGACGGCATGGCCTTCGGCACGATGCTCAACGACCAGCTGCGCGACTATGTACGGCGCAGCAACGAGCAGGCCGACGCGTTCCGCCGCGAGACTTCCGAAGAGCGCCGGCAGGCAATCGTCGACCTCAACAAGGCCATGACGGACAGCGTACTGCGCGCCAATTCGGACAATGCACTGGGCTACGTCATGATTCTCGAGAGCGATGTCTCGACCATGAGCAGTTCCGAAATCGATTCCCTGCTGGCCGTCTATCCGTCCATGCGCAAGTATAAGCGCATCCGCAACATGGCCGAGCAGGCCGCGCGCCGCGCCGCCACCCAGCCCGGCGGAATGTACATAGACTTCGAGGTGCCCTACAACGGCACCGTCCAGAAGTTCAGCGACTACGTAGGCAAGGGCAAGTACGTACTGGTCGATTTCTGGGCCAGCTGGTGCGGCCCCTGCATGCGTCAGCTGCCTGTACTCAAGGAAATTTACGGCAAGTGGCACGACAAGGGCCTGGACGTGCTCGGCGTGGCCGTATGGGACAAGCCCGAGGACACCGAGGCGGCCATCGTCTCGCACGAGCTGCCCTGGCCGTGCTTCATCGACGCCCAGACCATCCCGACGGACCTCTACGGCATCTCCGGCATACCCTGCATAATCCTCTTCGGGCCGGACGGCACTGTGCTTGTCCGCGACCTGCAGGGCGATGAGCTCAAGGCCGCCGTCGACGCCGCCCTTGTCAATCTGGAGTGACATAATCCACGCATACTTACGCCCTGACTCTTCGCGGCGGCGCTTTTTCATGCCTTTTTATGCTCAGCCTGCAATTTCCTTACCTACAGGCATAATTTTCGGGCAAAATTTGCTAACTTTGCGCTAAGTTTGCCGGAATATGGCCTCAGGGCCCGATTTCGGCACAGTAATTCATGATTATTGAAACACACAGATATGAATCCAAGCGAACTGAGCGAACAGGAACAAATCCGGCGCAATAGCATGAAGGCCCTGCGCGACATGGGCATCGAACCCTATCCGGCAGCGGAATTTACCGTAACGGCCCATTCGGACCAGATCAAGGCCGACTTCAAGGACGGCGAGCAGCCCGATGTGGCCGTGGCCGGCCGCATCATGTCGCGCCGCATCATGGGCAAAGCTTCCTTTGTGGAGCTTCAGGATGCCTTCGGACGCATTCAGATCTACATTTCCCGCGATGAAATCTGCCCGGGCGAGAACAAGGACCTCTACAACGTAGTATTCAAGAAACTGCTCGATATCGGCGACTTCATCGGAGTCCGCGGCTTCGTGTTCCGCACCCAGACCGGTGAAATCACCGTCCACGCCAAGGAGCTGCTTGTGCTCTCCAAGAGCCTGCGCCCGCTGCCCATCGTCAAGATGAAGGACGGCGTGAAGTACGACGCCTTCGACGACCCCGAGCTGCGCTACCGGCGCCGCTATGTCGACCTCATCGTCAACGACGGCATCAAGGACATCTTCCTGAAGCGCACCAAGGTCTACACCTCCATGCGCGAGTACTTCAACGGAGCCGGCTACATCGAGGTCGAGACGCCGATTCTCCAGAGCATCCCCGGCGGCGCCTCGGCGCGACCCTTCATCACGCACCACAACGCCCTCGATATCCCCCTCTACCTGCGCATCGCCGACGAGCTCTACCTCAAGCGCCTCATCGTAGGCGGCTTCGACGGCGTCTACGAGTTCAGCAAGAACTTCCGCAACGAGGGCATGGACCGTACCCACAATCCCGAGTTCACCTGCATGGAAATCTATGTTTCCTACAAGGACTACAACTGGATGATGAAGTTCACCGAGGCCATGCTGGAGAAAATCTGCATGGACGTCAACGGCACCACCGAGGTCAAGGTCGGCGACAACGTAATCAACTTCAAGGCCCCCTATCCGCGCGTGACCATGGCCCAGGCCATCCTTGACCATACCGGTTACGACATCAACGGCAAGAGCGAGGAGGAGCTGCGCGCCGCCGCCCGCGGGATGGGCGTCGAGGTCGACGAGACCATGGGCAAGGGCAAGATTATCGACGAGATTTTCGGCGAGAAGTGCGAGGGCAAGTACATCCAGCCCACCTTCATCACCGACTATCCCATCGAGATGAGCCCCCTGACCAAGCGCCACCGCGACAATCCCGAGCTCACCGAGCGCTTCGAACTTATGGTCAACGGCAAGGAGCTTGCCAACGCCTACTCCGAGCTCAACGACCCCATCGACCAGTACGAGCGCTTCGTAGAGCAGATGCGCCTGGCCGACAAGGGCGACGACGAGGCCATGATTATCGACGGCGACTTCATCCGCGCCCTCGAGTACGGCATGCCGCCTACATCGGGCATGGGCATAGGCATGGACCGCCTGGTAATGCTCATGACCGGCCAGACCGCCATCCAGGAGGTTCTCCTGTTCCCGCAGATGCGCCCCGAAAAGAAAAACACCTCCGAAAGCAAGGATAAGGAAGCCGGCGAGGCCCGATAATCCGAAGGCTATACCATGGATACCGTCAATTTTCCCGGCAGAATAGCCGTGATGGGTGGTGGCAGCTGGGCCACGGCGCTGGCCAAGCTGCTGATGAACAACTGCGAGCGCATCCTCTGGTACATGCGCCGCGACGACCGCATCGAGGAATTCCTCCGCCTGGGCCATAATCCGGCCTACCTGACGGACGTGAACTTCGACACCGCCCGCATCGACTTCTCCAGCGACATCAACGATGTGTGCCGCCGGGCCGACACCCTGCTGCTGGTCATGCCCTCGCCTTACTTCAAGGACCATGTCGACAAGATTACCGAAGATATTTCCGGCAAATATGTAGTCTCGGCCGTAAAAGGTATCGTCCCGGACACCAACGAACTCATTACGGACTACATGCACCGCGTCTTCGGTGTGGCTCCCGAGCGGGAGCTGGTGGTCTCCGGACCGTGCCATGCCGAGGAAGTGGCCCTGGACCGGCCGAGCTACCTCACCATAGGCTGCTCTGACCTCG
>USGZ01000015.1 GCA_900554265.1 uncultured Porphyromonadaceae bacterium | reverse complement strand
GGCGCAGGCCTCCTCGGGGTGGGCGACGTAGTAGGTCTCTATTTCGATGGCGCGGATGGCTCGGGCCGGAGTGTCCGTATCCGTGGTGTTGTGCAGGCGCTTCATGGAGGCCAGAATGGCCGTCAGCTCCTCCAGCGACTTACCGGCGAGCGAGGCGCGCAACTCAGGATTCTCGGGCACCTGAGGCAGCGCCAGTCCCTTGAGCAGCGATTCGACATACATGCCCGTACCGCCGACAACCACCGGCAGGCGCCCGCGCGCGCCGATATCGTCCAGTGCCGCCGATGCGTCGCGAAGATACTGGAAAAGGTTGTACTTGCTCCCGGCGGGAACCACGTCGATAAGATGGTAGGGCACGTCCGTTCCGTAGTCCGCCAGGTCCTTGCCCGTGCCGACGTCCATGCCGCGGTATACCTGCCGGCTGTCGGCGCTGACAATCTCGCCGCCCAGGCGCCGGGCGATGTCGACGCCCCGCGCCGTCTTGCCGCTGGCCGTCGGGCCGACGACGGCTATGAGCGCGTAGGGCCTCATTGGCGTACGCGGCCGCGGGCCAGCACGTTGGTCATCCGGTTCCAGAAGCGGCGCATATGGTAGAAGCGCCGGTCCTCGTTGTTGTAGGCTACGGCCAGCCAGTCCGTATCGTCGTAGTCCACCTTCCAGCCGCGCAGGTCGCCCAGGCGGAAAGTCGGACGGTAGTGGCGGATGGGATAGAGGCGCTTGCCGCGGCGGTCGTAGGTCTTCCAGGCCATGGTGATGGTGTGGATACGGAAAAGCTCGTTGGCCAGAGGCGCGGCGATGATGCCCTTGGCCATGGCCGCGTCTATCATATAGGCGTCGAACCACTTGTCGTCCTGCTGCAGGGCGTCCTCGCGGTCGGCCTCGGGGTAGAACACGGCGTAGTGAATCGTGTTGGCGTTGTCGGCTATGTCGTCGCTGGTGTAGCAGTAGCGCAGCTCGAAGTCGCGGCGGTCGCTGAGTTGCTCGAAGAGCAGGCGCGCCTCCGGGTCGCCCATCGAACGGTGAGGTCCGACGACCGTCTCCGCCGGCGTGTCCCAGAGGTCGTTTTCGTCCAGGTGCAGAAGGATATCGTTGCCGCAGAATACCAGGAAGCGTACCCGCGTGGTGTTGTGGGCCTCGTCGACCATCATGTACAGCGAGTACATGCTCGTGTAGCGCCCGTACATGAATATCAGGGAGATAAGATATACGATTACCGGCATGAAGATGAAGAAGAACATGTCCGGCGTGTTGATGTCCGTGTTTATGTACCGGCTGAAATAGTACCAGTAGTCCATCGCGCCCAGACAGAGGCTGACGATGAACAGGACAAGTGTCTGATAGCGCGACTCCCGGTAGTAGACTGTGCCGACGATGCTGGCGCCGACGTAGAAGCCCGTGTTGCGGCGGCAGGCGCGGCATTTGCTGTCGTTAAGCCCCGTCAGCAGCGACAGAGATGTCACTATGGCGACGGTCGGGAAGACCACCAGCGCCGTAATGAAGGGTATATCGCTGTTGTAGAGCGGAAGATGGATGGCGGTCGGCACGATATAGTCCGTGAAGAGCACTACGATGGCCGCCGTTGCCGCCGCTACGGCGAGAAGCACGCGCACGGCGATGCGGATGCTCAGGTCGCAGGCCTTGAGCCCGTCGAACCACGAGCTTTTGCGCACGGCCACAAGCAGGTAGATTTCGACCAGGCATACCAGCGGTATCCATATCTGCGGCATCAGCGCGCCGCAGGCTATCGGCAGGACTATGGCGCCGGCGGATATGATCCAGTTGCGCCACAGGGAATGGAAAACCGTCCTCATGGCGTCTGAACTCTTCGCTGTGCCGTTTGCGTTCATTTCAGTTTGCTGGCGAAATAATCATACATGCGTCCGTAGACCACAGCGCGGGCGTTGCACCCGTTGATTGAATGGTTCATGTTCGGGAACACGAACATATCGCAGAAGATGCCCGACGACTGGAGCGTCGATACGTACTGCAGGGTGTTTGCCGGGTGGACGTTGTCGTCCAGCGTGCCATACATCATTAACAACGGACAGGCCAGAGAAGTTGCGCGGCGCAGTGCCGAGGAGCTGTTGTAGCCGCTTTCGTTCTGCTGCGGCGTGAGCATGTAGCGCTCGGTGTAGACCGTGTCGTAGAAGCGCCAGTCCGTCACCGGAGCGATGGCCACGGCGGCGGCATAGGGCGCGCCGTCGGCGCTGGCGGCCATCAGGGTCTCGTAGCCGCCGTAGCTCCAGCCGCAGATGCCTATGGCCGAGGAGTCCACGTAGGGCAGCGAGGCGGCGTAGCGGGCCGCCGCAAGCTGGTCCTCGGTCTCGTAGCGCCCAAGGTCGCGGTAGACGCAGGTACGGAAGTCAAAGCCCCTCCCGCCGGTACCCCGGCCGTCGACGCAGACTACCACGAAACCCTTGGAGGCGAAATAGTCCTCCCAGTCCAGCGTCCACTTGTGCAGCACGCTCTGGCTCCCCGGACCCGAATACTGGGTCATAACGACGGGATAGCGCCGCGAGGGGTCGAAGTCGCGGGGCTTGACGATGTAGCCGTTCAGCTCCGTGCTGCCGCTGCGCATTGTGAAGAATTCCTTGGGCGCCTTCAGGGGCAGCGCGCGCGATGCGTAGCCGGCGTTGTCCTGGATTACCCGCAGCTCGCGGCCGTCGGCCTTGTTGAGGGTGTAGACCGGCGGCGTGTCCGTATTCGAGTAGCTCAGCAGCATATGGCTCATGCCGGGGGCGAAGGTCGCCGAGCTGGTGCCTTCGGTGCGGCCGATTGGGCTGAAGGTGCCGCGGCGTGCGTCCATCCTGTAGATGGTGCGGTCCATGGGTGTCGGAGCCGCGGCCTGGTAGTAGAGGTTGCCGGCGGCATCGGCGCCGTAGAAGTCGGTGGCGTCGACTCCGGGAGCGCTTGCGGCGCCCATTGATGCGCCCGAGTAGCTCCAGCGCGTGTAGCGCGTCCAGCCGTCGCTGTCCTCGGCCACCACGAAATAGTCCTTGCCCAGCCAGAGCGTCTCGTATGCCGCCGGCTCGATCCATGCGCGCGAGTCGGTGCTGTAGACGGTCTTGCAAACAGTGCTCTTGGGGTTGACGGCGAATATCTCGTAGTGGTTCTGGTTGCGGTTCAGGGTGGCCACGATAAGCTTTTCCGGTGCCGGACCGTAGCTTATGCGGGGAATATATTCCGGATTGCCCGGAAGTTCGATGTCCTTGGTCTTGCGGGTCTCGACGTCGTAGCTGTGGAGCCGCACGCGCGAGTTCGGCTTGCCGGCCACCGGGTAGCGCCAGCTCATGATGCCCGGATAGAGTTCGTACTGGTCGCGCGGGTCGCAGGTGCCGCGGTAGACGGGCAGCGTATATTCCGGCACGTCGGTCTGGTCGAAACTCAGATAGCATAGGTTGAGGTTGTCCGGCGCCCAGCTCATGGCCGAGGTGATGCCGAACTCCTCCTCGTAGGTCCAGTCGGCGGCGCCGTAGAGCGTCCCGTCGGGGCTGCCGTCTGTCGTTACGGGCACTTCCGTACCGTAGTCGAGCTTGGCGGCGTAGATGTTGCCTCCGGCCACGAAGGCAACCATGCGGCTGTCCGGCGAGAACATAGGCTCGCGCTGCGCCGCGAACTGGCGCGAAAGCGGCTTGAGCAGACGCGTGCGCACCTCGTAGACGTAGTATTCGGCCTCGAAGGAGCGGCGGTAGATGCTCTTCGAGTTGCGCCAGAGCAGGATTTTCGAGGCGTCCGGGCTCAGGCGGAAGCCCTCGAAGTCCGTAAGCGTCGTCTCGCGGGTGTGGGTAAGGTCCATGAGAACGCTTTCCTCGGCGCCGGTATTGATGTTGAGCACCTTGAGCTGCTTGCCGTCGTCGCTGCGGACCACGTAGCCGCTGCCGTCGGGCATGAATTCCAGGCTCGCCTCGGCCGGGCGGTTGGCGGGGTAGACGTACTGTGCGATTTCCGAAACCGCCGCGCTGCGCATCGGCATGGCGCCGCTCGCCGTTAGCGCCGGGGCGCATAAGGCTATGGCTGCCGCTATCTTGAGTATTTTCATATTTTGCAATGGTTTTTATCCTGCAAATTTAGTAAAAAACTATCGCCGGGGCAATAGCCCCCGCCTGATAGAAAAAAGCCGCGCGGCAGGGGATTCTGCCGCGCGGCCTTGATGAGGGTGCTGCTGTGTGTTTACTCGTAGACGAGTTCGATGTCGTCGAGCCAGAGCGTCGAGCCTTCGCCGCCGTTGAAGTAGTCGCCGTACTTCGAGGCCGAGCCTACGAAGACGATGTTCGACGGGCGGATGTCGGTGCGGTAGTACTCGATGGGTATCTCGATTTCGATCAGGCCGTCGCCGGCGGTGGCTGTCTCGAATACGTGTTCGCCGTAAGCGAGTACGCGTTCGTCGGTCTTGTCGAACAGTCGGCGTTCCTTGGCGTTGGTCTTGATTACGAAAGGCCACTTGGCGCCTTCGAATTCATCGAAAGTGGTGCCGTCGGTCAGGGCGATGTAGACGATGCCAAGGTCGATGTCGCCTTCCTTGAGCTCACCGCCGTTCTTGGCTCCGTTACTGTCGACGGTGCCTGGAGTGTACTTGGCCCAGAGGCGAACCTTGGCGGGTCGGCCCGTGAAGGGGCGGCCCCAGCCCAGAACGCCGTCGGTGCCTGCGGTCTTTAGGTATTCGCCGTAGAAGATATTGCCGGCGGCGAATTTGCCGATGGAACCGATGCCTACGAACTTGGAGTAGAGCTTGGCCGAATAGTTGCCCGAGTGCTTTACGCTTTCGTCAGGAGTGGTGATGCTGCCGGCGCCGGGCATGGTCGTGGCGCCCTTGTTGCCGCTGTCCCACATCTTGGTGCCGCCGGGAGCGAAAATCTGATAGGCTGAGCTGGAGGTATCCCATTCCTCGAAGCCGGCGTTGGCCAGCTGCGGGGCGCTCTCGGTGGTGAAGCTGCACGGGGTGCCGACGAAGTCGTCCGCGAATGCGGCGTACTCATACGTCGTGGCCGGCTGCAGGCCGGTCAGGGTGGCGGTCAGCTCCGTGCCTTCAGGGGTGACTTCGACGGAATTCGCCCAGTTCGACGTGCCGGCGGTGCGGTATTTGAAGCCGTATGTCGTGGCTCCGGACTTCACGATAGTGCCGGCGACGGTGGCGCGGTTGGTGAAGATGCCCAGGTCGTCGGCGGCGAGGGCGGTCGTGGTGACCGGTGCGTCGGAAACTACGATTCGCAGCGTCCGGCTGCTGGTGCGGCCGCAGACGTCGGTGGCGGTAAGGGCGTACTCATAGGTGCCGTTCTCAAGGTTGTCGGTGTACTGCGAGTCCAGGAGGATGCGGATTATGGTGCCCGTAGCGGCGTCGTAGTCGTTGAAGAAGCGGATGCCGGCGCTCTCGAGGGCGGCTTTGACATTGTCCTGCATGCCGCAGAGATTGACGTCGGGACCGCCGGCGATTGCCGTCAGCGCTTCGCTCTCGATAAGCATGCTGTTGATTTCGGCCGCGCTGGTAATGTAGATGGTGCGTGTGCCTATGGTGCCTTTCTCGCCGGTCAGGTCCTTGGTGATATCGAAGTCGTAGCCCTTGATTGCCGGGGGTGCCACGATGCTCACTTCGCTCTCGATCAGGATTTCATGGCTGTCGACTTCGATGGTGAAGTAGGCGCCGCCGTTGTTGTACTCGCCGGGAGTACACTTGACGGTCAGGACATACTCCGTAGCGGGCTGTACGTCCGCAATCTTGTCGGTGAACTCGAAGAGCGAGCCGTCCTGCTGCGTGCCGCTGAGGCTGTAGGTAAGGTCCTTGGTCGTGGAGGGCATCATGAAGTAGCCGCGGCGACCGGCGTTCTCGCCTTCGTAGACGAGCTGGCCGCCGGTGTGGCCCACGGTCATCACGGCGTTGCGGAGCGCGTCGGCCACGCCGTCCTCATAGACCACGCTGACTGCCGTATTGGCTATCTTCAGGGGTATTTCGACGTTTTCGGTCTGACCGTAGCTGACGGTGAAGGGTACGTAAGCCTTGAACCAGCGCTGGTCCCAGGAGGCCGGAACGGAGTCGCCGGCCCAGCCTTCGGCCACGTAGCGGCCCGCTTTGAGGCCTACGGGCTCCGTAGGCAGTTCGGAGATGCCGTTGTAGCGGCGGATCAGGCCTTTGTCGTTGGAAATCCACACCATCGTGCTCTCGCCCAGGGCGGCTTCGTCCTCGGCCGTCAGGGCGCGCGATACCACGGTCATGTCCGAGTGGACGCTGGTGCTGAACCTTACGTTGCCCTGGCCTTCGCCGTAATTGATGTTGTCCGAGCAGGCTGCGAATGCCATGGCGGCTGCTATGCCTGCGGAAATAAGATATATCTTTTTCATAAGGCAGGTCAGCTGTTGAATTTAAGTGTCATGGCTTTGCTCTTGCCCTTGCTGTCGACCACGGTGATGATAAAGTTCGAGTTGCCGGGGTAGATGTTCAGAAGGGGTACGAACTTGGTGATGTTGAAGTTCACGTTATTCGCGCCGATTACCTGGCTGCCGTAGGGGAATTCCAGGTCAGCGATGCCCTTCTCGAGTGCGCCGGGATAGGCAAGGTCGAATTCCGATGCCAGGCCGACGCCTTCGAGGACTTCGGGAGTCAGACCGTCCGATTCGATTTTCACTTTCAGGTTGGCTATGCCTTCTGGGCAGCCGATTACCACGATGGCATTGCCTGTGTAGGTGCTTGCGTTGTTCACGCCTTCGAGGTCCAGGGTCGAGCCTTCGCCGTTGGTGAAGGTGGCTACGGGTGTCTCGGGGTCTTCGGGGCCGGGACCGGGCTTGTCGCCGCCGCCATTCGGGCCGGGACGGTCGCTGTCATCGAGAATCTCGTCGTCGTCGGGCGTTACGCCGCCGTTGATGTCCTCGTCCGTCACGGTGCCGTCTACGCCGATGCCGCCGGGATTAAGCTCGCCCGAGGGAGACGGGGGTACGGGCGGTTGCGTCAGAGTGTAGTTGATGCATCGGTGCTGGCCGGCGGCTACGTCGCTGAATACCAGTACTTCCTCTACCTGCTGGCCCGATACGGTGCCGCGGAAGGTGGCTACCATCGTCGTCGAGCCTTCGACTACCTTATAGTAAGCGGCGCGGGTCTCCGTCGGAACGAATACCAGCGTGCCGGTGCTGCCGCCGTAGTTGGCCTCGACCGTTACGGTGCAGTCGTCGCCCATCACGGCTTTCAGGTCGTCCTCATAGGTCACGCTCACTTTCAGCGACTGGAAGGTACAGGTTACGGTACCGACTTCGGTGATTTCGTTGCTCTTGATTTCAAATTCCTTGCTGCTGCCTGCGTAGTAGGGATTGTTCCACTCGGCGTTCTGGATTTCGTGGCTGCGTACGTTGACTTTGTACTTGCCTGCCGGCAGGGTGATTACTTCCGGCATCGTGCCGTAGACGTACTCGGTGGTGCTGCCGTCGGCGCTGTTGGCCACTTCCACCAGGAAGTTGCGGGTGTCGACGGCTACGTCGGCGCGGCTGGTGGTGGCGGTATTCACATCCAGGCCCATCGACGACAGCGACAGCTGCCCCTGACCGCCGGTCGGCACGGGTTCCCACTTTTCCGAGCAGGACACCGCTGCCAGGGCGAGGGTGCACGCGGCTAATATGGTGCTTATCTTGGTTTTCATGAAATGTCTCATTAGTAGTTAAGTCTTATGTCGTCGATAAAGAGTTCCGAACCGGTGAAGCGGCCGTCGCCCAGGTTGCCGAACTTAGGCTTCGAGTAATTGTCCTTGTTGCTGGCGGCAAGGCAGTCCGAATTGCCCGAAGACTTGAAGATTACGCTGATTGTGGCGGCCTTGGCGCTGTGGTCGGCGTAGGTAAGGACTATGGTGGCCTCGGCATAGTCGGCTGCGGCGCTCAGGTTCTTGCTGCCGCTGGCGATTATGTTGCCGGCGGCGTCCTTTACCTGGATTTCGGCTACGCCGTAGTCGACGTCGCGGTGAGCGTTGTAGTGATACCAAAACGACAGCGACGAGGGACGCGACCCATGGGGCAGACCGGTGTAGTTGGCGGCGCCGTTCTCGTATTTGCCGAGATAGAGTTCGCCGGCGGTAAGGTGTTGGGTCGAGGGATTGATGACGGCGCTGTTGTCGCCCCAGCCTACGGTCGAGATTACGGCGGCGTTGGAACCGGTATGGCCTGAGCCTGCGGGGCGGGTGCCGGAAAAGGCGCAGTAGGATGTACCCTTATGGTTGGTCACACTGGTGCTGCCGTTGCCTATGGAGGTGGTCAGCTGGTTCAGCGTGCCCCATACGGCGTTGGTGTCGGCGCCGGGGAAGTCTATCCACCAGTACTGGGTCTGGCCGGCCTGGCGGTACCAGGTCTCCATGTCCGAGTTGGGAAGCTGGATGTCGCTCTCGGTGGTGAAGGCCAGCGAGCGGGAGTTGAGGCCGTCGATCTGCACCTTTACCCTATATTCCTTGCCGGGAGTGAGACCGGTGATTTCGAAGTAGTTGCCCTTGCGGCTGCCGGTGGCTTCGGCGTAGGTGCTGCCGCCGTCGGCGCTGAGCAGGTATTTGGCGCCCTCGGCAAGAGTGGCCTGGTCCTGGCCTTCGGTGCCGTTGACGGTCACCAGAGCCTTCCAGGCGTAGATGTCGTTGTCCGCAGCGCTTACTTCGTAGGGTGCGCCCTTGGCTGTGAACTCGTTGCTGGTCTTGACGTTGCCGCACTTGGCGCGCAGTTTCACGGATGCGCCCTTCGGCAGGCCGCCCAGCGTCACGGTGTAGGTCGTGGCGGCGCGCGATGCCGGATTCTGTACTGTTACGTCGCTTACCGGAGCCCAGGTGGCGCGGTCCGTATAGTACTCGAAGCTTACCTTGGAGGCAAGGTCTTCGCCGTTGTAGTCAACGTAGATATTCAGCGGCTGCTCTTCCTCGTAGGTGTCGGCGCCGGTGATTTCGAGTACCAGCGGTTCGAGAAGGTAGCTGAAGGTGATGGCTTCCTCGGTGCTCTTGCCGTTCTTGTCCGTCACGCCGACGGTGAAAGTCGTCGTGTTGTCGCCGGCGATTTCGGCGATGTGGGCGGCTACACCCGAGAAGTCCAGAACGGCCATCTCGTCGGGATTGTTCCACAGACCGAGGGCCTTGAAGCCAAGCCGGCGCAGAAGGTCCTGCTGCTCGGAGCTGGCAGTCATAAGGTCCAGCTCCTCGGGCCAGCCCTGATTGTTGAGCGAGGTGCCGGCGGTGGTCAGGGTCACGTGGGCCAGCTTGCCGGGGGCGATGACGTCCATCCGGACGGTCTTGGCGGCGTCCATGCCGGCAATGAAGCTGATGGTCTCGCCGGCGGTGAAGCCCTGGGGCGTGATTCTGGGTCCGGGGGCGTTCAGAACCTTGTCCGAGATGTCGACGGGAACTACCTGTGTGTCCATCTCGTCGTCGTAGGTAACGGTCAGGGTGGCGTCGCCGTACTCGCCGTCGAGGTCGAGTTTCACGTTATAGCGCGTGCGGGCCTTGGTCTGGAATCTTACCAGCTCCAGGTCTTCGGCCTTGGTGCCGTTGGGCTTGGTGAAGCTCAGCGTCACGGCGGCGGTGCCGGGTGCCAGGTAGAGGGTCTTGGTGGCGTCGTAGACTATGCCGTTGACTTTGGCGGTATAGTCGCTGATGTAGTTCAGCAGACGCTCGGTGTAGGATACCGTTACGATAGCCTGGGCCAGGGAGGCCGTCAGGGCTACGGTTGTGGTCTTGGAGTCTTCGATTTTGACAGGTGTGCTGCCGTAGAAATAGGGGCAGTCGTAACCGTCGAGATTGTCGGCATCGCCGTGCCAGGCCTCGAGGGTGTAGGTTCCGACATTGATTTCCTGAGATTCTCCGAACTCGGCCAGAGATGCCCAGGATTTGGTGAAGGTGGCGTCCGTGGAGGTCAGACGAAGCGAGAGCTCGCCGTCCTCGGGGGCCACTACATTACCATCGGCTCGGCTTTGCCGGGGTGCCTTGACGCTGGAATCCAGTGCCACAGTCGGGGCCAGCGATCCCGTGCCATTGACTCCGGAGGGAGAGTCTTCGGAGCAGCTCCCTAAGAATAGGGCGCCCGTGGTCAGGAACAGGCCCGCGAGAAGTGTTGTCTTCGTCATTGGGGTAGTGTTTGGGTTATTTGGTTTATTTGATAGTCGATAACTGATAAGTACCTGCGTGTTTTAAGGCGCAGTTCAAGCGCAATTCGCAGCAAAGATACTTATTTTTTATCTTCTTGACAAAATTTCAGCCCAAAATCCACCAACTTTCAAGCCCAAAAGCCCCAAAAGCCCATCCAAAAGCCCATCCGCGCTCAGCAAAGATGGCTATCATAGCTATAGTAGCCAAAACAGCTATTATACCTGTACTCCGCTGTAAAAAAAGAAAAAACCGGGAGGCGGGTGGGCCTTCCGGTTTTTTTAGTCAGTCTATGCGGTGGGGATTACATCATGCCGCCCATGCCGCCCATGGCGGGGGCTGCGGGGGCAGGATTGTCTTCCTTCTTGTCGGCGATGACGCATTCGGTGGTCAGGAACATGCCGGCGATGGATGCGGCGTTCTCGAGGGCTACGCGGGCAACCTTGGCGGGGTCGATTACGCCTGCGGCCATGAGGTGCTCGTAGGTGTCGGTGCGGGCGTTGTAGCCGAAGTCGCCCTTGGCTTCGCGTACCTTCTGGACTACGACTGCGCCTTCGACGCCGGCGTTGGCGGCAATCTGACGCAGGGGTTCCTCGATGGCGCGCTCTACGATTGCGATACCGGTCTGCTCGTCGTCGTTGTCGCCCTTGAGGTCCTTCAGGGCGTCCAGGCAGCGGATGTAGGCTACGCCGCCGCCGGGGATTATGCCTTCGGCGATGGCTGCGCGGGTAGCGCTGAGGGCGTCGTCGACGCGGTCCTTCTTTTCCTTCATCTCGACTTCGGAGGGAGCGCCGACATGCAGCACGGCCACGCCGCCGGCGAGCTTGGCCAGGCGTTCCTGGAGTTTCTCGCGGTCGTAGTCGCTGGTGGTCTGCTCGATCTGGGCCTTGATCTGGGCTACGCGGGCGTCGATGGCGGCCTTGTTGCTGTCGCGGTTGACGATGGTGGTGTTCTCCTTGTTGACGGTTACCTTGTTGGCCTGGCCGAGGTCCTGCATGGTGGCGTTGGCCAGCTTCATGCCCTTTTCCTCGGAGATAACGGTGCCGCCGGTGAGGATGGCGATGTCCTCGAGCATTTCCTTGCGGCGGTCGCCGAATCCGGGAGCCTTGACGGCGCAGATTTTCAGCGAGCCGCGCAGACGGTTGACGACGAGGGCTGCGAGAGCGTCCTGGTCTACGTCCTCGGCGATAATCAGCAGGGGACGGCCGCTCTGGGCGGTGGCTTCGAGGATGGGAAGGATGTCCTTGAGGTTGGAGATTTTCTTGTCGTGGAGGAGAATCAGGGGGCTGTCCATCACGCATTCCATCTTCTCGGTGTCGGTGACGAAGTAGGGGGAGATGTAGCCGCGGTCGAACTGCATGCCTTCGACAACCTCGATGGTGGTCTCGGTGCCCTTGGCTTCGTCGACGGTAATCACTCCTTCCTTCTTGACCTTCTCCATGGCCTCGGCGATGAGGCGGCCGATGGTCTCGTCGTTGTTGGCGGAAACGCGGGCCACGTCCTCGATTTTCTTGAAATCGTCGCCTACTTCCTCGCTCATGCCCTTGATGCCTGCCACTACGGCGGCCACGGCCTTGTCGATGCCGCGCTTGAGGTCCATGGGGTTGGCGCCGGCGGTAACGTTCTTGAGGCCTACGGCGATGATACTCTGGGCCAGGACGGTTGCGGTGGTAGTGCCGTCGCCGGCGTCGTCGCCGGTCTTGGATGCCACTTCCTTGACGAGCTGTGCGCCCATGTTGCGGAAGGGCTCCTCGAGTTCAACCTCGCGGGCCACGGTCACGCCGTCCTTGGTGATGTG
>USGZ01000014.1 GCA_900554265.1 uncultured Porphyromonadaceae bacterium | reverse complement strand
CACTTACGGGGGCCTAATCCTGCCCTTCCATACCTGCGGCGGCGATGCCGTCGATATCCTCGGCGCTATCGCCGCGCACTATCGCAGCCAGGGTCGCAGGAGTATGATATACAAGGCCATCCCCCATATCTACCACCGCAGTCCCGCCGAGGACGATATCTACGCCCTTTTCCGCCTCGGGGCGCGCATCGGGGAAGTGAACCTCTCGTCGGCCTGCGAGGCCGAGAGCGAGCCGGAACTGAGCGAGAACACGCGCCGCAACATTGTCCGCGGGCATAAGAACGGAATATATGTTGCCGAAAGCACGGACTTTACGGCCTTCCATGCCATGTTGACGCGCAACCTGGCCGAGCGCCACGGCGCCACGCCCGTACATTCGCTGGCTGAGCTGCAGCTCCTGGCCGGCCGCTTTCCGGAAAACATACGCCTGTTCGGAGCCTTCTCCGGCGACGGGACGATGCAGGCCGGCGTGCTGATGTACTTCACCGACACCTGCGCCCACGCCCAGTACATAGCCTCGACGCCCGAGGGTCGGGACCTCAGGGCGCTCCCGGTACTGTTCGACTACCTTGTGCGAGCCTCGCTGGCGCGCTTCCGCTACTTCGACTTCGGCACCAGCAACGAGGACCACGGGCGCATCCTCAACCCCGGTCTTATCCGGCAGAAATGCGGCTTCGGTGCCCGGGGCATAGCCTATGTGAGCTACCGCCTGGACCTGTAGTCCGCAGCCGGGCGACAGGCGCATAAACCGGTTCTCCCCCGCATATTTGAATCATAATACAACCATATACTGTATGAAGAAATTATTCATCACGCTTCTGTGCTTTGTCGCCATGCTGGCCGCGGCGGCGCAGAACAAGGCCGAAATCGCTGTCGGCTATGACTATACCCATCCCGATAAATTCGGAAGCGTCAGGACTCAGAGAATGACCCTGCTTGCCTCGCCGGCGCAGGCGAAATTCTTCAACGACATCAGCCTATGGGTCGATTCGCTGAAATCCACTCCGGGGGGAGAGGCCAAATACAACGAGATACTCCGGAAGTCCTGCATGACAATCGAACCGGACGGCTCCATAAGCGTGGATATGACCAAGGGGCCGGCCAAGAAGGTTCATACCTATGTATTCACCGACCCTGCAGCCGGGGCGCTGACGGTATTCGACAAATTCGGCGATGACTTCGGCCGATACAGCGAGCCGCTGGACGAGATGGAGTGGATCGTCGTCGGCGACTCTGTCGCTACCGTTATGGATTACCAGTGCGTCATGGCCCGGACAGATTATCACGGCCGCCAATGGACGGCATGGTTCGCGCCCGAGATACCGATGCCCTACGGTCCCTGGAAACTGCACGGTCTGCCCGGCCTCATACTAAAGGCCGAAGCCGACGGCGGCTTCACCTTCACCGCCACCGGCATAGAGCTCTCGGACCGCCTTATCTCGCCGATGTACATGCAGGAGAACTACTCGCCGGTAGAGCGCAGGCAGGCCCTCGGGAATGCCGAATACTTCACCAACAACGAGGAGAGCATACTCCAGGCAGAGGGGATAGCCGTTAAGATAGTGGCTTACGACGACGACGGCAACGAAATCGAAGTGCCCAAATACGACGGCCTCCGCCACTCCCTCGAACCCGACTACAAATCCCGCTAAGATTTTATAGACAGGAGAACAGGAGAAACAGGAGGCCGACTACGCCCCCCGTACTCCAGCTCTCCTGTCTTTATGTCTTTCTGTCTGATTTATAGATAGTAGAACAGGAGAACGTGGGCGTTGAGACCCTCCCATACTCCTGTCTATTCAGTTAATATCTTGCTGTTTTTTCGGTTTTATTCGCCGGGTAAGATTTATTTTTTTGAGTTTTGATAATTAGGAAGGGATTTGCTAATTTTGCACTTGCTGAAGATAAATTCATAACCAATTACTTATCACGCCATGTACCTTAAGTCTATTATTGCTGGTTTTTTGCTGGCATTGTTTAGTCTCTCGGCCCGGAGCAATGATATGGTCTGGGGCAATCAACGGGAAGGTTGGCTCGCCAAGGCTGAGGCCGCCACTCCCGAATTAAAGCATCAGATAGTCCGTCCACAGTCTGTTGTGACGGCTGTCAACGATTCCGCGGCCTATCAGTACTGGAGATACGATTTTGCCGGCAATCCTTCGGAACTGCTCTACGGGCGAAATATGAAGGATGTTCAGGAGATTACTCTGGACTTCGGCCGCCATCTCACAGGTTACTTTACTTTCCATACCAAGACACTGTCGCGTTGTCAGGACGCTCCGGTACGCCTGCGTTTTTTCTTCGCGGAGATGCCGGCTGAACTCAACACGCCTCTTGAGCCGTGGAAAGGTTCTCTCAGTCGCGCATGGATGCAGGACGAGGTAGTGACCGTTACGGAAGTAGACACGGAGATAACGATTCCTCGGCGCCTGGCGTTCAGATATGTACGTGTAGAGCTCCTCGGGGCATCGCCGGATTTCGACTTTGCCATCGACGATATGTACTGTACGGCGCAGACTTCCGCCGGAGAAATATTGACATCTGTCGACTCCGTTTGTCCCGAAGATATAGCCGATATTCGCCGCGTCAGCATCGAAACCTTGCGGGAATGTATGCAGACGGTGTATGAGGACGGTCCTAAACGCGACCATCGTCTATGGGCCGGGGATATGTATCTTCAGACGCTCGCCAATAGGTATACTTTCGGCAATTACGACCTTACACGCCGTTGCCTCTATCTTTTTGCCGCTCTCGCCGATGAGCGGGGAAATGTGATTTCCAATATATTCGAACATCCGCTTCCACATGCGCAGGAACGGTCGCATTGCATTACATACGCCTTGTTGTGGAACTCTACTTTGCTTGAATATCTGTGCGATACAGGTGATTACGACACTGCCCGCGAACTTTGGCCGGTTGCCCGGCGTCAGGTCGAGGAGGCTCTCGGATATGTGGACGACGATGGTATCTATCGTCATAACTATGAACGCGGGACTTGGATGTTCTTCGACTGGCGCGAAGGTCTCGACATGAATACCCTTATGCAGGGAGCGATGATTTTCGGCCTTGACCAGACATACGAGCTGGCGCGGATGGTCGGCACCGAAGACGAGGTAAGCGATTGGCCCGGAATTTCGCGAAAGATGCGCAATGCGGCGCGACGTGACATGTTTGACCGGGAGCGTGGAGTGTTCGTAAGCGGACCCGATAGGCAGGTTTCGGCATTGGCGCAAGCCTGGATGATAAAAGCCGGCGCAATAAAGAATCGCCAGGCCCGTAAGGCTATCGAAAACGCCCTTGCAATGCCTGAAATTGTGATGCCCGGGACACCATATGCCACGCATTACCTTGTCGATGCGATGATTCTCGCCGGAATGACAGACGAAGCCCGGGAGTACTTGCGCGATTATTGGGGCGGCATGGTGGCCAAAGGAGCCGATACATTCTGGGAATCCTACGATCCCGACAATGATTTCATCTCGGCATATGGTTTCAGCCCGCTAAACAGTTCCTGCCATGCGTGGAGCTGCACACCGGTTTATTTCATCCACCGTTATCCGGAAATTTTCCAGCGCTGATATAAGAACAGGAGAACTGGGAGGATTGCTGCCTTCCGGCGCTCCCGTTCTCCTGTCTTTATGTCTTTCTGTCAATAAGAAAAAACTGGTTTTATTGGATTTCCTCCGCTGTTTGTAGAAGTTGTGTCACTTCCGATTTTAGGAGCGGCAGGTGCTTTATTACTATAGCCCAAATCAAATCCTCTCTTAAACTGTCATAGCCGTGGATGAGATAATTGCGGGTATTGACAATTCTGAGTGCCGAAGTAATGGGAATTTCAGGATATAATTTCAATATGCGGTTCATTGCTTCGCCGATTATGGCAATTTCCCACTGCACGGCGCTTCGGAAACAGATATCTTCTCAGAAAGCACTGAATTCTCTCGGGCGTGTCGAGCAGAAAAGTTCGATATGAGCGATGCTGTTCAGAATATCTTTGAGGGATTTATAGATTTGATCATCCATAAATTAGATGTTTTGTGCGGTCGAGTTCCTGGCGGAAATAGGGATTCTTTACGGCGGTCTCGTCGATCAGGTCCACTTTTCGGCCCAACAACTGCTGAAGTTCATCGATAAAGTCGAAGAAAGTCAGAAACAAATCGGATATCTGGTCGTAATCGAAAACTACGGAGAAGTCGACGTCGCTCTTGTCGTTGAAGCGAGGCGTCAGTATGGAGCCGAATACCCATAGCTTGGCAACCTTGTACTTTCTGCACAAGGCGATAATCTTGTCCATATTCATTTCTATCAGCTTCATACCGCTGCAAATTTAGTCATTTATGATAGAATGGCAAAAAATCGCCAGTGAAAGAGTTGCTTTTAGACAGAAGAACAGGAGAACGAGAGGCCGTCCATGCTCCCGTTCTTCCGTTCTCCTGTCTTTATGTTTATATGTCTTTCTGTCTTAAATAATTTTCTTCGGGCGGGAAGAGGGTTTTGCGCAGGCGCTGGTAGCCGAAGGAGATGGCCAGCAGGACGGCGCCGAGGAGGATGAACACGGCGATGCGGCCGACCATGGGCAGGCGCCACAGGTCGTAGGCCACCAGCTTGAGCAGCAGCACGCCGAACAGACCCAGGCTGACGATGCGCTCCACGCGGCAGCGGTACTTCATGCCGGCGGCCATAGCCAGGGCGCCACAGACGATGAGTCCGATGGAGACGCCGGCGCTGTAGTATTTCGTGAGGCTGGCGCAGTAGAGTGCCGTCGTGATTGCCGCGATTATGAACGCCGTACCCGACAGGGTGTAGTAGACCGCGAAGCCGTCGCTGCCGAAAATTCCGCGGGGCGCGCGGCCGCCGAAGATGCGCCGGCCCTGGAGTATGGCCGTGGCGACAAATAGTGCGGCTCCGGCCCATTCGACCGTCTCGCAGACTACCGAGCCGCGGTCGACCGAATCGCCGAATATGATGAACGCCAAGGCTCCGAGGGCGGGGAAGAGCCAACCCGCATCGTCGCTGCGGCGGGCGTAGAGGGTGACCAGCAGCAGCGATGCCATCAGCGTGGCCATAACGGCCGTATCGCCCGTGAGGCCGCTGTGGCTCTGTTCGGCCAGGAAGCTGGTCGCTCCGCAGACTATGGCTATGCCCGTCCAGAGGGCCACGCGGTAGCTCCAGAGTGCCCGCTGCGAAATATCGGCACTCCTGGCCAAGACGTAGCGGCTGATTATGAAGGCCATGGCCACGTAGCAGAGGCCGCTGACGGCGTAGGTGATGCCGATGCTGAGGCTGGTGGGGTCGGTGGCGTATGAATTCAGCAGGCGCATGAAGACGATGGCGCCGAGAAGCACCGAGGCCCAGCCGAAAAGGCTGCGGCGGGTGCGGGCATAGACGCCGGTATAGGCCACTGCGAGCGCCGCCAGTCCGATGGTGACTACCGACGGGTCGGAGAACTGAATCGGGAAGATGAGGGCCGCGCAGACAATCACGGCGCCGAGCAGAAGGTTCTGCATGAAGTTATCGTCCGAGCTGCGGTAGAACAGCCCGAAAAGCACCAGGCTGATGCCGGTGAGCACGAAGGGAATGGCGCCGCGGAAATGGCCCAGCAGCGGAATATTGTCGATATAGTACAGACCGGCAAGCAGATAGGCCACGAAGTTGACCACCGACGCCACGATGAGGACGAAGGTGAGCGTCGACTTCTTGCGGTCGTGGCTCAGCACTGTCGCCAGCGGTATCGAGAACAGCATTACGAATATGGTCGAGAAGCTCAGCATCCAGGCCGAGCGGCCCAGCGTGGCCGGTTCGGCGAAGCGGTAGACGGCCACGGCAATCCACGTCAGCGCGCAGCCGGCGGCGGCGAGTTCCCACCAGTCGCGGCGCAGGGTCACGAAGGCGATGCCAGCGTTGAGCAGGGTGATGTAGCCGAAAAGCGTCGCGCAGCTGCCCGCGTCGCTGGCGCAGAGGAAGGGAGCGATGAAGCCGCCGAGGATGCCGACCGAGGCCAGCTCGCGGCGGTCGAAGCGCATGGCGACGAAGATTATGAACGCCGTCAGACCTACGAGGATGGCGAACGTCGCCGGCGCGCTGAAGATGTGGTAGAAATTATATGCAAGGGCCACTGTCACGAAGCATACAGCGAAGCCGCCGCCGGCGAGAACAGACGCGAAACTGCGGTACTTGTCGCGCAGGAACCACGAGATGCCCCACAGGCCGCAGCCGGCCACGAGGCCCAGGATGGTGCGTCCGACCTCGTCGACCCAGTCGTTGTCGATGGCGAATTTCACGAAGAACCCGATGCCGACAATCAGGGCCAGGATGCCGATTTTGCTCAGCAGATTTTCGCCGACGAGTTTCTCGAAGTTGCGGCGGCGCCGTTCGCGCCCGGGGTCGACTATCGTCTCTGACGCTGGCTCCGGCTCGTAATCCTGCCATGAGCGGTACCATGGCTCGGGCTCTGGAGCGGATATGGGTGCGGGCGCGGGGACATCGGCGGGCAATCCATGGAAGGGCGGAGGAGCGACCGGCATCGCCGGTTCGCAAGGCGCCGCATCTTCCGCAGGCGTCGCTTGCGCCTGAGGAGCGGAATTGCTGAGGGAGTTCTGAATGGCGTCGAGGCGATTGCTGATTATATCGTTGGACAGCTGCAGCTCGTCGACAGTTCGTGAAACGGCGAGAAGCTTGAGCAGCGTAACGACCGGCACCACAAGAAACACTACTCCAAGGAGGAGAAATAAAATAATCAAGAGAACTGTTTCCATGGAATCATAATAAAAAGGTTTCCGCCACAAATATAGCACATTTCCAGACAACAGCAATACCCCCCGAAGCAAAAATTGACAGAAGAACATAAAAACATAAAAACCGTAGCCCCCGTTCAAGTCTTTATGCCTTTCTGTCTTAATAATTGACAGGAGAACAGTATATTCCTCGTCTCGGGAGCGCTTCCTTATATTCGATTCTGTCTAAAAGTCGCGTGAGTATAGTTTAGGCTTTGGTGAAAAAACCGCCGAAGGAGAGGTCTTCATCCAGTTCCGGCCAATGAAGTCCAAAGCGCGAGATTGTATAATTCTCGCGTTGGCTCGAGGTGGCATTTGCCAGACGGGGATATTCGGCGAATAGTTCCCGACCTTGGCGATTATCGTCGAGCTGTATCCATATGGCGGTATCTGTTAGCCATATACGCGTGATGTTGTCTCGATTTATCATTGGATTTATTCAGATAAATCCTTACCTCCTGTTCTGCGGCAGTATGCTGCGACGCTATCGACGGCTTCGTTGAAATCGAGAGTGTGGATGATGCCGTAGTTCTTCTCGATGAACGCAATTCCCTTGTTTTGCCGGATATAATTGAATGCGTCTTTGTCGGACATACTGAATCTCTTGGCAAACTCGTTTACCAGGGCAATGATGTACTCGAAGATGTCGTGGATATTGTTGCTCATAAAGAAGATGAATTCGCAATAAGATGGAGAATGTCTGCTTTCAGCCGGGGTATATGGTTGATTACTATTGCCCACAAAATATCCGGTTTTAGTGAATCGTAGGCATGTATGACGTAATTCCGTGTATCGACAATCTTTCTGGCGGATGTTATCTGAATAGAAGAATCAACTTTTAATATGCGATTCATTGCTTCGCCTAATATCTCAATATTGCGCTCTACAAATTTTCGAAAAATCACGTCGGTTTCAAAGATTTCATACTGACGTCCAAATCTCTGTTCAGCCATCTCTATTTCGGAAATGGCCAGGAGCATATCTTCGAGGTATTTCTTTATCTTCTCATCCATAAATTAGTTGCTTTGTTTCGTCGAGTTCCTGGCGGAAATAGGGATTCCTTACGGCATCGTCGCATACCAGGTCGATACGGCGGCCGAAGAGTTCTTCGAGCTCATGCAGGAAGTCGAAGAATGTGTCGGCCCAGTCGAGGCCTTCGCGGTTGATGGTTTCGGAGTCGAAGTTCACAGAGAAGTCTACGTCGCTGTTGTCGTTGAAGCGGGGGGTGAGGATGGAGCCGAAGACCCATAGCTTGGCGACCTTGTACTTGCGGCACAGGGCGATAATCTTGTCCATATTCATTTCTATGAGCTTCATGTCGGGGCAAATATACGGATTTATAATGATATAACAAAAAAGCGAACTCGGATTTCTCTGAATTCGCTTGGGTGGTGGAGTACAGCGGACTCGAACCGCTCACCTCGACACTGCCAGTGTCGCGCTCTAGCCAGATGAGCTAGTACCCCGTTTGCGTTTGCAAAGTTAGTGCGTTTCCCTCATCTGACCAAACTTTTGCGCGGTTTTAATATTCGTTACGTTTTAAAAACATAAATTCAGTCTGCCTTTCCGATTTTTGTACTACCTTTGTAGCGGAAATGCGAGGCCCGAATGCACGCATTTTCCGCACTTTAACCCTATAACTTTCCAATCCGGACCTTAAATTGATTACTATGTCGTTGAAAAACACATCGCGTCTGCTTGTCCTGGCGGTAATGCTCATGGTGGGCTTTGCCGCAGGCGCAAGCAACGTCACCGTCGGCGCGGCGCGCACGGACCAGTATGTACCCCAACTCAAGGGCAAGCGCGTTGCTCTGTTCTCGAACCATACGGGCATGGTCGGCGACCGCCACACCCTGGACATCATGCTCGACAACGGGCTGAACGTCGTGACTCTCTTCTCGCCCGAACATGGATTCCGCGGGACTGCCGACGCCGGCGAACACGTGGGCAACAGCACCGACCCGCAGACGGGCATTCCTATCGCGTCGCTCTACGACGGCTCCGGCAAGCGCGAGCCGGCGCAGGAGGTGATGGACGGCCTGGACGTGATTGTGGTCGATATCCAGGACGTAGGCCTGCGCTACTATACTTACTACTGCACGATGATCGACCTGATGAACGCCGCCGCCAAGTACGGCAAGGAGGTTGTGGTTCTCGACCGTCCCAACCCTAACGGCATGTACGTCGACGGTCCTATCCTGGACATGCAGTACCAGAGCGGGGTAGGGCGTCTGCCGATACCTGTTGTCCATGGCATGACCCTGGGCGAGCTGGCCAGGATGGCCGTAGGCGAGGGCTGGCTCAAGAATGGTGCCACGGTGCCTCTGACGGTAGTGCCCTGCACGGGCTATACCCACAACACCCGCTACCACCTGCCCGTCGCCCCGAGCCCCAACTTGCGGACGATGCGCGCGATTTATCTCTATCCGTCGATCTGCTATTTCGAGGGCACGCCCGTGAGCCTCGGCCGCGGCACCGACAAGCCCTTCGAGATTTACGGCCATCCGGACATGAAGAACCGCGACTTCGACTTTACGCCGCGCAGTGTCGCCGGCGCCAAGAATCCGCCGCTGAAGGACCAGTTATGCCATGGCGTCGACCTTTCGGCCATGGCCGAGGAGGAGATTATCGCCAAGGGCATCGACCTGAGCTACCTCATCGACGCCTACCGCGACGTGCGCGGCGACGATTTCTTCCGCCGTTTCTTCACGCTTCTGATCGGCCGCGACGACATTGCCGGCATGATCGAGAGCGGCATGAGCGCCGACCAGATCAAGGCCACCTGGGCCGACGACGTGGCCCGCTTCCGCGAGCAGCGCCGCCCCTACCTCATCTATCCGGAATAAGAGGTATTTAGATAATCTCTAAAAATTCATTTCGACAATCTCTAAAACTCCATTCAGATGTCGCAAGCACTGATAGTTATCCTGACCATCGTCGGCTATTTCGGCCTGCTGATGCTCGTGTCGTACTTCGCCTCGCGCGGCAGCGACAATTCCACGTTCTTTACCGGCAAGCGGCAGGCGCCCTGGCCGCTGGTGGCTTTCGCCATGATCGGCGCGGCGATTTCCGGCGTAACTTTCATTTCGGTGCCTGGCATGGTCGCCGCCAAGGGCTACGCCTACCTGCAGATGGTTCTGGGCTTTATCGTAGGCTATTTCGTGATAGCTTTCGTGCTGGTGCCTCTGTTCTATAAGAAGAATCTGATCTCCATCTACGGCTACCTGGAGGAGCGCTTCGGGCGCTCGACCTACCGCGCCGGCGCGTGGTTCTTCTTCGTCTCGAAGATGCTCGGCGCCGCCGTGCGTTTCTTCGTCGTCTGCGCGGTGCTCCAGCTGCTGGTGTTCGCCCCGCTGCATATTCCGTTCATTTTCAATGTAATCGTAACCATCGCCCTCATCTGGCTCTATACGGTCCAGGGCGGCGTGAAGACCCTCATCTGGACCGACACGCTGAAGAGTTTCTGCCTTATCATGTCCGTGATTCTGTGCATCTACTTCGTGGCCACCAACCTGGGCTTCAACTTCGGCGAGATGGCCAGCAGCATCAGGAACCACAGCAAGACGCAGATGTTCTTCTTCGACAACCCCATGGAGGCCACCTACTTCTGGAAGCAGTTCCTCGCCGGCGTGTTCATGGCCATCGCCACCAATGGCCTCGACCAGGACATGATGCAGCGCAACCTGGCCTGCAAGAATACGGCGCAGAGCCAGAAGAACATGATTGTCAGCGGCATCGTGCAGTTCTTCGTCATCGCCCTGTTCCTGATGCTCGGCACGCTGCTGCTTATCTTCATGGACAACAAGGGCATCGAACATCCCGCCAAGAGCGACGAAATCTTCGGCATGGTGGCCTTCGACAGCGAGATGCCCGTAATCGTCGGCATCCTCTTCGTCCTGGGCCTCATCTCGGCGGCCTACTCCGCCGCCGGCTCGGCCCTGACCTCGCTGACGACGTCCTTCACCGTCGACATCCTCCAGGCCCACAAGAAGCAGGAGGAGGAGCGCCTCACCCGCACCCGCAAGGGAGTCCACGTGGCCATGTCGGCGCTCATGGGCCTGGTGATCATCGCCTTCTACTACCTGAGCAACGAGGACGCCATCTCGGCGGTCTATACGCTGGCATCGTACACCTACGGCCCGATTCTCGGCCTGTTCGTGTTCGGTATGTTCATGAAGAAGCCTGTCCACGACAAGTGGGTGCCCGCCGTCTGCGTCCTGGCGCCGGCGCTGAGCTGGGCCACGCAGTGGGCGCTGAACCATCTCTTCGGCTATGAGACGAGCTTCGAGCTGCTGATTATCAACGCGCTCTATACCTTCGTCGGCCTCTGCTGCCTCTCCATAGGCCGCAAGGCTCCGGTTGAATCAGCCGCATAAGCCCATGGCCCGCGGTCTGCTGCAGCGCTATATCTGGCTGGTGGACACGATTGCCCGCTACGGGCGCATATCGCGCCACGAGCTGGACCGCCTGTGGATGCGCAGCCAGTTCTCCGGCGGCGCACCCATGCCGCGGCGCACTTTCTACAACTACCGCCAGGCCGTCGAGGAGCTGTTCAACATCGAAATCAAGTGCGACCAGTCGACCTTCGAGTACTATATTTCCGACCAGGGCGACGCCCACAATGAGGGCGTGACGCGCTGGCTGATGAACACGGCCATGACCAACGAGGTGCTTGCCAACTCGCGCGCCGTGGCCTCGCGGATATTCCTCGAGGAGGTGCCCTCCGCCCGCGATTTCCTGGCGCCGGTAATCGACGCCCTGCGCGAGAACAAGCCCCTGCACTTCGACTACCATCCCTACTCGCGCTCGCTGCCCTCGCGCGGCGTAGTCGTTGAGCCCTACTTCCTGAAGATCTACCGCCAGCGCTGGTACGTGACGGGGCGGCATGTGGACTCGGATAAGATCAAGACCTATGCACTGGACCGCATAACGAACCTCACCCTCGGCGCCGAGCCATTCGAGCCCGACCCGACCTTCGACCCCGAAGATTACTTCCGCTACAGCTTCGGCATAATCTTCAATATGGGCGAGGTCAAGCGCGTGGTAATCAAGGCTGAGCGCAAGCAGGCGCAGTACTTCCGCGCCCTGCCGCTGCACCACACCCAGGAGGAGGCCATTCACGACGATTTCAGCATCTTCACCTACCGCCTGCGCATAAGCCCCTACTTCGTCGGCGAGCTGCTCAGCTACGGCCCCCACATCCAGGTCCTCGAG
>USGZ01000013.1 GCA_900554265.1 uncultured Porphyromonadaceae bacterium | reverse complement strand
CGTGCGCTCCGCGCCCCTGCAGCGTCATGTAGCGCGGTGCCGCCGTGTACTCTCCGACAACCGCCCCCGTCCGTGCCGCAGCCGCGGCGATGGCCCGCTCGGCGTTCTCCATGATCAGCTCCTCGCCGAAAGCGTTGATGAAGCACTTTGTGCGGCCGGCGATGGTGATGCGCATGGGCTCGACGGACTCGACGCGGACGGTGTCGCCGATGGCGTAGCGCCACAGGCCGTTGCAGCTCGTTATGGCCAGCGAGTAGACCTCGCCGGGGTGGACCTTCCATGCCGGCACGGCCCGCGGGAAGGGGTCGGCGCCGGGGCCGGGATTGTGGTCGGCGGGGAGGAACTCGTAGAATACCCCGCTGTCGGCCAGCAGGCGCATTCCGGGGGCTTCGAGGCTGTCGGCGACGGCGAAGAAGCCCTCCGAGGCGTTGTAGGTCTCCAGATAGCGCATCTTCGCCGGGTCCGTTATGGTGCGGTACTGCTCGCGGTAGGGACCGAAGGCTATGCCCCCGTGGAAGAACACCTCCAGGTTGGGCCATACCTCGTGGATGGTCCGGACGCCGGCGCGCTCCAGAATGGTGCGCAGCACTGCCAGGAACCAGGAGGGAACGCCCGATATGCTGGTGATGTCCTGGCCTATGGCGGCGTCGGCCAGGGCTGGCAGCTTCGCGCTCCAGTCGGACATCAGCGCCACCCCGCGCCCGGGCACGCGGAAAAACTCCGCCGCCGCCGGAATCTCGCGGATGAGCGTCGCCGAGAGGTCGCCGACGCGGATTCCGCGGGGCAGCGCGCCCAGCTCGTTGGCGAAACTGCCGCCGAGGATGAAGCTCTTGCCGCCGAACAGGCGGCTCTCGGGGTAGAGGCCGAGGTAGAAGGCCACAGCGTAGCGCGTGCCGGCGTAGTGGTTGGCGCGCAGGCCCTCGGCGGTGATGGGGATGAACTTGCTCTTGCCTCCGCTGGTGCCGCTGCTCTGGGCGAAATTCCTTACCAGTCCCGGCCAGAGGATGCTCTTCTCTCCGCGGAGCATGCGCTCCACGTCCGGGCGGATTTCCTCGTAGCCAACCACGGGCACGCGCGCCGCGAAGTCCCCGTAGGAGCGGATTCCCCTGAAGTCCAGGCGCTCGCCGGCGAGGGTACGGGCGCCGCGTCCGAGCAGGTGCTCCAGCACGGCGCGTTGCGTGCGCTCCATGCCGCCGGGATTTTCCCAGCGGCGCGCCGATGCCGTGCGCCGGGCCATCAGAGGCCGCGCTATGGGGGTAAGATTAATCATAGCCACTGCAAAATTAACTAAAATCCCGCTACTTTGAGCCTGCAAGGCGAAAAAACCGCGCGAACCATCTCTGAATCAGGTTCGCGCGGCCCGGTATGAGTTCTGTATTCAGAAATGGAAGGCGAGCTGGGTCTGGATTCGCGAGTCGTGGGCGCCCCCTTCGGTCCAGGTCTGGCGGTGGCCCCAGAGGTACTCTACGCCCCAGGTGAGGTACGGGGTGATTTTATAGAAGGCGTTGACGGCGCCGTAGAGTCCGTACTTGTAGTTGGCGTTGTCCTGTCGGGTGGCGTACTCCATGACATTCCATACGCGGCTCTCCGAGAACATCGCGTTGAACTGCAGACGGTCCGAGTACTCGTAGGTGGCGCCGACGGTCAGACCGGCCATCTCCGTGCCTTTCATCCTGCCGGGGTGCTTGCTGTCCGGAGTATAGGAGCAGGGGATGCCGGCCAGGTCCTGGATGTAGGCGCCGATGCCCTTGCCGTAGGCGAACTGATAGTAGAGCAGCAGAGGCTTGACGGGCCTCAGGTTGCCCGAGAGGATAAGGCCGAAGCCGGGAGTGTAGCGGGTCTTGCTTTCGACGCGGTCGCGGTAGTGGAAGTTGCGCAGGATACCGGTAAGGCGGATGCGGTTGTCGGGCGAGAAGGTGTATTCCGCCCAGGCGGGGATGTCGGGGATATACTGCTCGGCGGAGATATCGACCTGATGTCCGTCGTATATGGGGTAGTCCTTGCCGTAATATACGCCGTTGGAGCTGTAGTATGTCGGCATGTCCAGGGCGGCTGCCCAGCGGAAGCCGTCGTAGTCCGGCGACTTGTACGCGATTTCGTGGACTGTCGTTGCGATCATGCCCGAGGGGCCTTGAGGGTCGATTGTCGGGGGCTGGCAGGCGTCGGGGTCCTGCGCAAGGGTCTGCTGACGGCCCATCTGGAAGTGCTTCCAGGTGATGTATGCCCGCTTGAGGGCCACCTGGGTGTTGATGCCGTTGGTGCCGACTTTCACGTAGGCGGAGATTTCGTTCGGCGTTCCCGCCAGGCCTGTGATCTGCAGGTCGACGTTGCCGTTGATGCCGTTGATGAAGAAGTCGCCCTTGTGCGCCGACCGGGCCGGCACGGGGATGGCGGCGGTCACGAAGTTTATCCCTGCGCCGTCGCAGCTGTAGAGATTGTTGCCTATGTCGTAGCCTATGATGGGATTGACCACGCCGCCTATGGCCATGATGAAGCTGTTGTTGCGCGATTTGACAACGAAGCGCGGAACTGGCACCGACTGGGCCTCCGTGGGACGGTGACGGCTGAGGATAGTCCTCACCTCCTCGCTGGTGCGCTTGAATTCAAGCGGATTGTGGCTGTCGGACTCATCGGTGCTGCCGGATGTCTGGGCGCCGGCGCCGATTGCCATGCACAGAGCTGCCGCGGCGACGGCAATCTTTCGGTAATTCATAGTTGCGGAATTTTGGGAATAGGGTCAAACTTGTGTTGGAATTATAACGCGCAGTTTGCCAATGGGTTCATATTCCCGCGTCATTTCCGCCTCTCGTCCGGACTGGCGGCTGCCGCCTCCGGAGTCTCAGTCCTTGAGCAGGTCCGGGCGCAGGCGCTCCGTGCGCAGCAGCGACTGCTCGTGCTTCCAGGCGTCGATTTTTGCCTGGTGGCCGCTCAGGAGGATGTCCGGCACGCGCCAGCCCTTGTACTCCGCCGGGCGCGTGTAAATCGGGGGCTCGAGAAGATTGTCCTGGAAGGAGTCTGTCAGGGCGCTCTGTTCGTCGCCTATGGCGCCGGGAAGAAGGCGCACGATGGCGTCGGTGATTATCGCCGCGGGCATCTCGCCGCCGGTGAGGACGTAGTCGCCGATGGATATCTCGCGGGTTATGAGGTGTTCGCGGATGCGGTAGTCGATGCCCTTGTAGTGGCCGCAGAGGATGATTATGTTCTCGAGCATCGACAGCGAGTTGGCCATCTGCTGGTTGAAGACCTCGCCGTCCGGTGCGGTGAAGATTACCTCGTCGTAGTGGCGCTCGGACCTGAGGGCTTCCAGGCAGCGGTCTACCGGCTCGATCTGCATTACCATTCCGGCCTCGCCCCCGAAGGGGTAGTCGTCGACCTTGCGGTAGCGGTTGGTGGTGTAGTCGCGCAGGTTGTGGACGTGGATTTCCGCAAGGCCTTTGTCGCAGGCGCGCTTGATTATCGAGCAGCCAAGCGGCGACTCGAGCATTTCGGGCAGGACGGTGATTATGTCGATTCTCATTGTCTATACAAGTATATATAGGAGAGCTGGCTCCGGACCGGGCCGCGCCGACCGCCGGCTGCGGCAATGCAAAGTTACGCAAAATCCCGCCAACGCCGGCAGTTTCCTCGCCTCGTCATTGTTAAAATTATAAGTTGACCATTAAAATATGCTAATTAACAATCCGGAACGCAATGTTTTCATAAAAATTTGCGTAAGTTTGCACAGATATTGCAAATAAACTGTAAATCGGCCGTCCCGCGGCGGCAATGGAAAACATCACAAAACTATAAAATAACCTTATTGTCCTGACGGGCAAAAAGATACCGAAACAAATCAATTTAAAAATAAACCAATGAAGTAACCATGAAAAAACAGCTATTCTTACTGTTCTTTTCCCTCCTTGCTTTGGTAAGCCAGGCGCGTACGGTCACGGGCAACATCACCCAGGCCAGCGACGGCGAACCCATCACCGGAGCTTCCGTCCAGGTTCAAGGCGTCCCCGGTGGCGCCGTGAGCGACATTGACGGCAATTATTCCATCAATGTCCCGGATGGAAAAGATGTGTTGACCTTCTCTTTCGTCGGCATGAAGCCTCTGACGGTCAATATCTCCGGCCGTTCGGTAGTGAACGTCGTCATGGAAGAGAATTCCGAGGTACTCTCCGAAGTGGTCGTAACGGCCATGGGTCAGAGCCAGGAGAAATCCAAACTGAACTTCTCCGTTCAGGAACTCAAGAGCGGCGACGTTACAGCCGGTAACAGCGCCAACTTCGTGAACTCCCTCCAGGGCAAGGTCGCCGGCCTCCAGGTTTCCAACTCCGGCGGTTCGCCCAACTCGGCTTCGCAGATTATCGTGCGAGCAATCTCCTCCGTCAACCCCTCGCAGAGCAACGAGCCTCTGTTCGTTGTCGACGGCATGCCTATCCGCGGCGGCGGCTCATCCATGGCCGACATCAACCCCAACGATATCGAGAGCATGAGCGTCCTCAAGGGTGCCGCAGCTTCCGCGCTTTACGGCCAGGAAGGTGCCAACGGCGTTATCCTCATCACGACAAAGGGCGGTAAGGACGGCAAGATCACCGTTACCGCAAACGGCGGCTGGGAAATCTCCAACGTGCTCCGCACCCCGAAGATCCAGACCGAGTATCTCCCCGGCTCCGCCGGTTTCACCAACCCCAACTCCGCAGGTGGCTGGGGCCCCCGCCGTCAGGACTCCGATCCCTACTTCGACAACCTCCACAACTTCCTCGGAACCGGCTTCATGCAGAAGTACGACCTGAGCATCAGCGGCGGCAACGAGAAATTCTCCTCCTACGCCTCCGCATCCTTCATGGACAACGAAGGTGTCGTTCCCAAGGACTACAAGAAGCAGATCAACGTGTTCGTAAAGGGTGAGTTCAATCCCAGCGAGCAGGTCAAGATCATGCTGAGCACCAACTTCGTCAACACCAATTCCCGCGGTTTCGGCAACGCCATGAGCACCATCTACGGCTGGGCCAACAACAAGGACATGATGGACTACGCCCTGCCCAACGGCCTGCCCAACTGGTCCAACCGCTACGACGACTGGGACATTCTGACAAACTCGCAGCGTCTCGGCGCAACCCTGTCGCCGCTCTACAGCCGCTACATGGATCACAGCAAGAGCCAGGGCACGCGTATCATCGTCAACGGCAGCATCAGCTACGAGCCCATCCGCAACCTTACCTTCACCGGCAAGGTGAACTATGACGTCAGCAACTCCTCCTATGAGAGCAGCAGCCGTCCGCGCTACGTCCTGAGCGACTTCATCCTCGACGAGAACGGCGAGCTCGAGAGCGCCCTGATGGAAAGCTACCACAGCCGCATGGGTACCTACAACTACTCGCCCTCCCGTGGCGACCGTGTAACCGCCCAGCTTCTCGGCAACTACTATTGGGAAATCAACGAGGACTTCAACCTGAACTTCTTCCTCGGCGGCGAGTACTCCGAAAGCACCGGCACCTCCGGCAACTTCGGCGGCATCCACTTCATGATGGACGGCGACTACTACTCGTTCAACAACCTCGACAAGCAGTACTTCGGCGTCGGCACCGGCGACTACGACCTGAGCCTCAACCACAGCAAGCGCAACAAGTACGGCTACTTCGGCGAAATCCGCTTCGACTACAACAAGATTGTCCAGATTTCCGCCACCGGCCGTATCGACGGCTCCTCGACCCTCAAGCAGATGCAGTCGCAGTACTGGTATCCCTCCTTCACCGGCGGCGTGATCTTCACCGAACTCTTCAAAATCCGCAGCCAGGTGTTCAACTACGGCAAGATCCGCGGCAACTGGGCTAAGGTTGGTAAGGACGCTCCCGCATGCGTGTTCTCGGACAACTACAAGCAGTGGACCAACTTCCCCGACGGCGGCTTCGGCGTCAACCCGACCCTCTCGAAGGCTGTGTTCCTCGAACCGGAGATGACCGGTTCCTGGGAAGTCGGCGCCGACCTGCGCTTCTTCAACAACCGCACCCGCCTGGACATCGCCTACTACAACACCACGGTCGACAACCAGATCGTGACCGTCCGCGTATCGCCTTCCTCCGGTACGATTCTCCAGACCCGTAACGAGGGTACCATCGAGAACTCCGGTATCGAGGCCACCTTCAACCAGGACATTATCCAGACCAAGGACTTCCAGTGGACCGCCACGGTGAACTTCTCGCACAACCGCGGCCGCCTCAAGAGCCTCCCCGAAGGCGTTTCCGAGGTTACCAACGGCCAGTACGGCGATATCTTCCCCACCGCATACGTAGGCCAGGCAACCACCTCCCTCTCCGGTATCGACTATCAGCGTAACGAAGCCGGCCAGGTACTCATCGACAAGTCCGGCTATCCCATCATCTCCCCGAAGAAGGATACCTACATCGGCAACCGCGAACCCGACTGCCTCATCGGCCTCGGCTCGACCTTCACCTGGCGCGACCTCTCCGTAAGCTGCCTCTTCGACGGCCGCATCGGCGGCGACGTGGCCAACATCACCGGCCGCAGCCTCTACAGCAACGGTCAGTCCGCACAGCTGGCCAAGTACCGCAACCACAAGGTTATCTTCAACGGCGTTGTAGACAACGGCGACGGTACCTACAGCCCCAACACCACCCCGGTTATCCTCGACCAGAGCACAATCAACAACTACGTTTACTCTGTTTCCTCGAACTTCATCGAGGACGGCTCCTATATCCGTCTGAGCTACGTGACCCTGGCCTACGACTTCGGTAACCTTATGCGCCGCCTGGGCAGCCGCAACCCCGTCAAGGGCCTGAAGCTCTCCGTAACCGGCCGCAACCTCTTCCTGCTGACAAAGTATTCGGGTGCCGATCCCCAGGTTATGCCGGGTGCCGTCAACGGTACGGGCGCCATGGGTATCGACAACTACTCCGTACCTTCGATGCGCTCCTTCAACATCAACCTTAACGTTACCTTCTAATTAAGTCCATTCATGAAAATGAACAAGATAAAACTCCTGGCAATGTCCGCACTGGTAGCGCTCGCCGGCGCTTCCTGCAACGATGTCCTGGTGGATAATGTCAATCCCGACGCTGCCCACTCGAACACCGCCGAGCTCGGTCTGCCTGTGGTTGTGTTCTATGCATCGCAGATTAACTACGACCATTCCGAGTACAACCTCTACCTCAGCCAGTGCCTCACCACCATGAGCAAGGCTACAAAGGGCACATACCCCTACAAGGAAGGCTGGGAATTCCTGAGCATCAACCGCCATCCGATGTGGCGCCGCCACTTCTACGATATCGGCGTGAACGTCAACGAGCTCATCAAGAACTCCCAGAGCCTCGGCTCGCCCAACTACGAGCTCATAGCCCGCACAATCCGCCTGATGAGCACCCAGCTCACCACCGACATGTGGGGCGACATGCCCCGCAGCGAGGCTTACCTGAGCAACTCGCCGCGCTACGACACCCAGGCAAGCATCTACGCCTGGATGCTCGACGAGGCCGACGAACTCCTGGCCATGTACAATGACCCGGACATCGCCCAGAGCGAAGGCAACCACCGCATCACCGAAACGATGGACCGTGTTTACTCCGGCGACCTCAACAAGTGGAAAGGCCTGGTTCAGGCCGTCAAGGCCCGCATCCTGCTGCGCAACGTGCCCAACGTCGACCGCAGCGCCGCCACCCTGCAGAAAATCAGCGACGCCGCCCAGGCTGCAATCGACACCTGGCGCAGCGGCGACCTCCTCTACGGCAGCTGGTTCGGCAACGAGCCCCGCTACTATTATGTAGAGAACGGTGTGGGCGAGAGCGTATGCCCCTGGAGCGCCGCCCAGCCCATCATAAACTCCTGGGAGAGCCGCGCCAACGCACTCACCACCGCAGTGCCCTCCAAGTTCTTCATCCAGGACTGCCTCGGCGTAATCAACCCCGGCAGCGAATCCAACCAGGGCTACTGGGACCGCGAGAACGGCTACGGCTGCGACCCGCGCCTGCTCCTGCTCCTGAAGCCCACCGAAGGCCCGACCTCGCCCTCCAACGACTCCAAGAAGGTGATGATCCGCTACCTCGAGAACAACATCGGCGCCGGCGCAACCTACAAGCAGACCAACTTCCCGGACCTCTACTGCGGCGCATATGCAGCCGCCACCGGTGCCTACAACCCCATCTTCACGATGGAGGAACTCTACTTCATCAAGGCTGAGGCCCAGTACTGGCTCGGCAACAAGACCGAGGCCTGCCGCCTGGCCAAGGAAGCAACCCAGTGGAACGTACAGCGTCACCTTGACCGCTACCTGCAGGACAACGACGGCATGTACCCCGCAGCCGGCAATCTCCCCGGCGGAGCCTCCGCACAGGAACGCTACGAGCGCCAGCTCACCGCCTTCTTCGAGAACGAAGGCGTAAAGCGCTGCAAGCCCGTAAGCCAGATCGGCAACAAGCACTACTTCTTCGACGAGTCCAACTACACCCTCAGCGACCTGATGATCCAGAAGTATATCGCAATGTACATGCAGCCCGAGCAGTGGACCGACATGCGCCGCTACCACTACAGCAACGACCGCAACGGCTACGGCATCGGCGACGCTCAGGAAATCGTCTATCCGACCCTGCGCCGGCCCTATAACCTCTACGCCGCCTACTGGATCGACGGCCTCACCACCGCCGAGCAGGAGAACGCATGGGTTTACCGCATGAACTACGATCCCGAGACCGAGGAAAAGTACAACCTGGCCGAACTCGAGCGCCTGGGAGCCAGCAAGAACCCCCAGTGGCTCCGCAAGCCCATGATCTGGTGCGAGGACTACGGTACCGTACGTTCCCTGACTGAAGAATGAACTTACTCTCTCTCTAACGATTAAGAAATCAAGCATATGAAACTTCATATCACCGCAGCCTTCGCCTTTACCGTAGCTGCCGCAGCACTCACAGGCTGCGCCAACCACGACCTGATTCCCGACATCTCCGAGGTCGGCCAGGCTGTTCCGACCGTATACTGGGAGGTCGGCTCCACCGTCTGCAAAGCCGGAGAATCCTTCACATTCCAGGGCAAGTACACCAACGAACCCGGCCGTACGCCCCTGCGCAGCGAGGTTTGGTACCAGATTATCCGTACCGACAACGCAGCCGTCAGCGCAAAGCTCGCCGGCACCTCGCTGAGCTACACCCAGACCGTAAACGCCGTCGACACCATGCGCTCCTTCCAGTGCCATGCCTCCTATCCCCATCAGGAAAGCTACTGGGACGGTCACCAGAACATCTTCAACGGCGTGGTTCCCGTGTCGCGCACACTCGCTCCCACCGCATGGGTCGATCCCGCCGACTGGGATCAGGAACGCTTCGACACCTACTATCCCGCAGGTTTCACCCAGGAGTTCCTAACCAAGGTCTACGACTATCTGACCGGCGAGAACGCCGACAGCTACTACTCGGCCCTGCGTAACGTCTACCTGAACTACAACTTCACCAACGAGCAGTTCAAGGCAGTCGGCCTCCCCGAACTCGACCTCACCGGCGACGACGGCGGCGCTGCCGTCAAGTCCGACGCCTGGTTCACCACCGCCGAGGCTTCCGACGACGCTGTGGTAGGCGTTTACTTCATCACCCTGGACGAGAACGGCAAGGCCGTCTACAACGAGCGCCCCGCCGACTATACTCCCGCCGAAGGTCAGGTAGTATATCCCGTCTACAAATCCTGCGAATGGGTATTCTGCCGCTATGACGACAATACCGGCGGTATCGTAAGCACCGTCCGTCCCGAATGGCTGCCCAAGTTCCGCGAACTCATCTCCGTGATTCCCTTCCGCGACTGGATCTACGACAGCGCCAACGGCGTCTACAAGATCGACTTCGGCCGCGCCTACAGCCTCGAGGCACAGTTCCGCAGCTACGACAAGGACAGCGACCGCCTCAACGACCCCAGCGCTCCCGAGTACGAAGGCATCACTTCGCCTACCGAACAGAAAACCATCTCCATCAACTAACCGCTCTAACCCCACGAACTCATGAAACTTATCCGCAATATGGCCGTGGCCCTGGCAGCAGGTGCGCTGATGGCCGGATGCGTCGACAAAGAAATCGACGAGTCGTTCTTCCAGAACCCGGACGTGAACTTCACCTACGAGGTGGACGGCGACGAGTACCACTACGACTACTACGTGGTTTCGACCATCCAGTTCCACAATACCTCCAGCGCCTCCGGCAACTTCACCTGGGACTTCGGCGACGGCACCACCTCAACCGAGGTAAGCCCGACCCACAAATACGAAAGCGCAGGCCTCTACAAGGTCCGCCTGACCCACGACACCAAGGGCTATGCCGAGTATCCCATCCTGATCTACGACATCAAGCCCGTTCTGTCGATGGCCTCCAGCTCGACGGAAATCGTCGAGGTGAACAACACCTTCATCACCTTCAGCCTCGAGCTCCCCAACCCCGAGAATCTCCCCGTACGCTACGAATGGACCTTCCCCGAAGGCACCACCTATGAGGACGGCACTCCCGTGACCTCCTTCACCGGCACCTCCGACGCCGAAGGCAACATCACCTATCCCGAGAAGGTGAAGTTCAGCAATATCGGCTCCCAGCGTATCGAAATCGCAACCTACTTCGACACCGAAGGCGAGAACCGCCGTCTTGAGGACGCCTTCCTCAACGTCCAGGTAGGTTCGGACATTCCCGCTCCCACCCTCTACTACGCTACCCGCGGCGGCAACATCAAGGCCCTCAAGCTGCTGGACAATGTTCCCGCAGGCACCAAGGTGCTGCCCTACGATATGGGCGTTGCCAGCGGTTCGACCGTGTTCAACCTCGTCTATGCCGACGTGCCCTCTACCGAGACCGACGAGGAAGGCAACCCTCTGACCCAGGGCTGGGTCTACATCCTCGACGCCGGCAAGCAGTACTACTACATCAACGATGAGAACGGCGTGCTCGGCGACGGCAAGATTACCGCCATGCGCACGGACGGCACCAACGTCAACACCGTGATTACCAACGTCGGTGGCGCCGCTTTCCTGGATCCCTTCATCGGCTGCGCCTACAACGGCTCCCTCTACTACACCGACCGCAACACCGGCACTTCGTCTATCGACCTGACCGCCCGCGGCTCCGTGCAGGGCAAGGTCAGCTCTACCCAGCGCGACAGCTACGCGTTCCAGAATAACACCATTCCCTACTATGGCCGCGGCATCAGCTACGGCGCTATCTCGAACGGTCTGTTCCGCGACTCTAACAATTACTGGTGGTGGGGCAAGAAGTACAACGGCAACGGTATCTACCGCTTCCGCGACAGCGACATCTATGCCGACCAGGCCAGTGCCGAAAAGGCCGGTCTGCCCACGCCCGTCATGTTCTCCGGTCTGCGATTCAGCGCATTCGCCTTCGACGAGGCCCGTAAGGCCGTCTATGTATGGCGTACTTCGCCCGATCCCGGCTTCGTTGCCTACAACATGCCGGAATACAGCGGCACGCTGACCATCTCCGACACTCCCGTGAAGTTCATCTCCATGGAAGCCGATCCCGTCAACACAACCGCCGACGAGGGTATCTTCACCTCCCAGATGGCTGTCGACAAGACCAACGGCCGCGTTTACTTCTGCTATCGTCCCCAGACCGGCGACGGCAGCGGTTTCACCGCCGGAATCCTCTACTATGATCCCGCCGACCAGAAGATTCACCGCTACGGCGAGACTTCCGACCTCGGCACCGGTATCGTAATCAACCCGAATCCCACAAAACTCTTCTGATTCCGCGCCGTCCGGTCCGCCGGCACGCGAAACCATGCATACGAAGAGGCCGGCACAGTTCGCTGTCCCGACCTCTTCGTTTGCCTTAAGCGTATAACCAATGAAAAAACTTATCTCAGCGCTCCTGATCGGAGCGACGGCCCTGAGCGCCTTCGCCGCCGGCGAGGACGTTGTCCGCGAGCACCGCTCGATATGGATGAGCTCCATGCTGGCCTCGACCTGGCCCGGTGCCGCAATCACCGAGGCGAACACCGCCAGCACCAAGCGCAGCCTCGACAACCGCATGGCCAAACTGGCCTCGCAGGGCATAAACACAGTCTACTACCACGTCCGCGCACATTGCGACGCGACCTACAACTCCAGCTACGAGCCCTACTCGTCGGCCGTGGCCGGCAGCCGCGGCGGTACGCC
>USGZ01000012.1 GCA_900554265.1 uncultured Porphyromonadaceae bacterium | reverse complement strand
ATGAGGCTCGAGGTCTGCGGCCTTGAGCGCCGTGCCGGGGGCGAGCTTTATCTCCCTGTAGGGCACCTCGTGGATGCGGCATAGTTCGGCGAAACGGTGGCCGAAGCTGCCGCCGTTGACTACCAGCACTTTGTCGGTCTCCGACAGAGTGTTCATAACCGCAGCTTCCATCGAGGCGGTCCCCGAGCCGGTGATGAAGACCACGCGGGCATCTTCCGGCGCGCCTGCGAATTTCTTTATCAGCCGCTCGTTCTCTTTCATCGTTTCCGAGAATTCGGGTGTGCGGAAGTAGGGAACCTGCTCGGCTCCGATAGCGCGGACTGCGTCGCCGGACATTACCGGTCCGACGGTGAAGTTCAGCATCGTATTTTCCTTATTCATGATTTCGGATATGGCAATTCTTGAATCTGTGGTCGGGAATCTTATCGTTTTATGCGCCCGAAGCGTTTGATGCCCGTGTACTTGCGCCAGAGGTTGAGATGGCGTCGCCTTGGTACGCCGTGGCGCCGGATATAGTCCTCGGCACCCTCGAGCATGCGCCGGCAGACGCCGCCGTCGAGGTATGGGTCGTAGTTGTCGACTATCCACTTCCGTCGCTCGGCCGAGCAGGGGTCGTCCAGGGCGCGCCGGCAGCCGGCGGTGAGGTCGGCCGGATCGGTGATGTTCTCCCAGTAGATTTCCTTGGAGAGGGTGTTGAACGTCACCACCGGGCGCGACAGCAGCAGGAACTCGTAGACCGTCGAAGAGGTGTCGGAAATCATCAGGTCGGCCATGAGTTCGTACTTCGTTATATTCTCGCCCTTGTCCAGGAAGATGGCGTCCTTGCGGTTGCGGGCCCAGTCGCGGTACTCGTCGGCCCATTCCTGACGCGTCAGAGGATGGAACTTGAGGACAAGCAAAGCGTCCAGTTCCTCGGCGGCGCGGCCGAGGGCCTCCTTGATGCAGGGCAGCGAGGTAAGCTTCGGCGAGAAGGTCGGAGCGTAGAGGATAATGCGGCTTTTGCCGCTGTCCTCCAAGAGCTTGCGCCGCTCGGAGTCGTAGGCATGCAGGTTGCGCTTGATCCAGTCCTGCTTGGGCCAGCCCGTCTCGAGCACCTCGAAGTCGCCGTATTTTTTCGCCAGGGCCTTGAAGTGGGAGGTGAAGTAGGGCCCCTGCGTGAAGTAAGTGTCGAAATATCTGCGGATTACCCAGTGGTCCTTCTTCTCGGCGGCATAGCCGTGGAAAACCTGAATCTTGACCCCGGGCAGATAGTAGGGCACGATGTTGCCGGGTACGAAGATGGCCTCGGGCCCGAAATCGTAGACCTCCTGCATCGAGTTGGTCCAGCGGACGCGGTCCGCGTAGGGGAAGCTGTCGATTTTAGGCTTGTGGATGTACCAGAGTATCTGGTGGGGCAGACCTTCGGCGTCGACATACTCCTGGAGAGGATTGAGGATGTCGATGGCGTACTTGTTCTCGCAGAAAAGGACTATCTTCATTGTATTTTGGGCGCTTCGGCGCGGCAGGTCACTTAACGACAGCACCCCGAAAAACACACATAAGGGCTTCCGGGGTGGTGTCGCCGGAACTTTATCCGGCAGGAGTTCAGTTGATGATGTCGAAACCGGTGTACTTGCGCAGACACTCGGGAACGACGATGCCCTCGGGAGTCTGGAAGTCCTCCATGATGGCGGCCACGATGCGCGGCAGGGCCAGCGCCGAGCCGTTGAGGGTATGGCAGAGGTGCGTTTTCTTGTCGTCGCCACGGTAACGGCACTTCAGGCGGTTGGCCTGGTAGGTCTCGAAGTTCGATACGGAGGAAACCTCGAGCCAGCGGCCCTGTGCGGCTGAGTAGACCTCGAAGTCGAAGGTGATCGCGGAAGTGAAGCTCATGTCGCCGCCGCACAGACGCAGGATGTGCCAGGGCAGACCGAGCTTTTCGAGCAGACCCTGTACGTGGTCCTTCATCTCCTCGAGAGCGGCGTAGCTGTTCTCGGGCTTCTCGATGCGTACGATTTCTACCTTGTCGAACTGGTGCAGGCGGTTGAGGCCGCGCACGTCCTTGCCGTAGCTGCCGGCCTCGCGGCGGAAGCAGGCGGAGTAGGCGCAGTTCATGACGGGCAGCTTGTCCTCGGGAATGATGACGTCGCGGTAGAGGTTGGTTACGGGCACCTCGGCGGTCGGGATGAGGTAGAGCTTGTCGAGCTGGCAGAAGTACATCTGGCCTTCCTTGTCGGGGAGCTGGCCCGTGCCGTAGCCCGAAGCTTCGTTGACCACGTAGGGCGGCTGGACCTCGAGGTAGCCGGCTGCGGAAGCCTCGTCCAGGAAGAACTGGACCAGGGCGCGCTGCAGCTTGGCCATTTTGCCCAGGTAGACCGGGAAGCCGGCGCCTGTAATCTTGACGCCCAGGTCGAAGTCGATGAGGTTGTATTTCTTGGCCAGGTCCCAGTGGGGCAGGGCGTCGGGGCCGAGTTCGGGCATCTTGCCGCCGGTCTTCTCGACCACGTTATCCTCGGCGGTCTTGCCTTCGGGAACGCCGGCGTAGGGGATGTTGGGGATATTGAGCAGCTCGGTGCGGATTTCATTCTCGGTGCGCTGGAGCTCCTCGTTGAGGGCGCGCTGTTCTTCCTTGAGGACGGCGACGTTCTCCTTGGCTTTCTCGGCTTCGTCGCGCTTGCCTTCCTTCATCAGGCGGCCGATGGAAGCGGCCATTTTGTTGAGTTCGGCGGCGGCATTGTCGTTCTTGAGCTGAAGCTGGCGGCGCATGTCGTCCAGAGCCAGCACGCGGGCAATGGGCTTTTCGCCGTCGAAACCCTTTACGGCCAGACGCTCCACGATGAAGCGGGGGTCGGCCTTGATTTGCTGTAGAGTAAGCATTGTATCTTGGAGTGTTTTTTGATTACTTATTTGGATAGCAGCTCCTTGACCATGGCGGAGATAGCGCGGCCGTCGGCGCGGCCTGCAAGGGCCTTGGTGGCCGTGCCCATAACCTTGCCCATGTCCTGGGGGCCGGTGGCGCCGACAGCGGCGATGATTTTGGTCAGCTCGGCGCGGAGCTCGTCCTCGGTCAGGGCCTTGGGCAGATAGCTCTCGATAACGGCGCACTCGGCCATCTCGCCGGCGGCGAGTTCGGGGCGGTTGTTCTCGCTGTAGATGCGGGCGCTCTCCTTGCGCTGCTTGGCCATCTTGGTAAGAATCTTCAGTGCGGCGTCGTCCTTGAGTTCGCCGTTGCTTCCGGGGGCCGTCTTGGCCTCGATGAATTCCTTCTTTATGCCGCGTAGCGCGTTCAGACGCTCTTTGTCGTGAGCCAGCATGGCGGACTTGATGTCGGCATCGATTTGATCGTAAAGTGCCATATGCTTCGATTTTACTGTTGCTGCCGCCCTAAGGACGGTTCAAGCCACAAAATTACTAAATTCCGGCGAGACTGACAGCGTCTGCGCTGATTTTTTCAATCTAACCCGATTAATCGGGATTAATCTCGATTGAATCAGGACGCCAGCGCCCTAAAACCTGAAACCTACCACCTAATACCTACCCTTTCGGCAGTTCGATGCGGAAGGTGGTTCCGGCGCCTACGGTGCTTCGGGCCACGTAGATGCGGCCGCGGTGGTATTGCTCGACGATGCGCTTGGCCAGGGTCAGTCCCAGTCCCCAGCCGCGGCTCTTGGTGGTGAAGCCGGGATTGAACACGTTCTTGAAGTTCTTGCGCGCTATGCCTTTGCCGGTGTCGCTCACTTCGATTACCGCGCTGCCGGCGCTGTCGAGCATTTCGACGTCGATGCTGCCGTGGCCTTCCATGGCGTCGACGGCGTTCTTGATCAGGTTCTCGATCACCCACTCCAGCAGGGGCGTGCAGGCCATCACTTCCGTCGGCGCGGTGTCGTCGCGGAAGCTCAGGCTTATGCGCGGCGAGATGCGGGTGTTCATGTAGTCGGTCGCGTTGCGGACCACGGTGTTTATGCACGCGCGCTCCATCTTCGGCTCGGAGCCGATTTTCGAGAAGCGCGAGGCGATGGTGCTCAGGCGGTTGACGTCCTTGTTCATCTCCGCGAGAGTGTCCGGGTCGACGCCCATGTCGGGCAGCAGCTCCATCCAGGCCATCAGGGAGGAGATGGGCGTTCCGAGCTGGTGGGCGGTTTCCTTGCTCAGACCGACCCAGACCTTGTTCTGCTCGGCTTTCTTTGTGGAGAGCACGGCGAAGTAGACCACGGCGATGAAGGCCAGCATTACCAGCAGCTGGATGTAGGGGAACACGCTCATTCGGCGCAGCAGCGTCGAGTCCTCGTAGTAGAGATACTGGGTCACGCCGGGAGCGATGTTGATTTCGATGCGGCGACCGGAGTCGCGCATCGAGCGGAGTTTGGCCTCGAGATAGGCGCTGTTGCGGGTGTCGCCGGGGTCGTCGGGCACGGGGAGGCTGAAGTTGCGCTGGTCCAGAATATTGCCTTCGCTGTCCGTAAGAAGCACGGGGATGGTGGTGTTCTGGCGTATGATGCTCAGAAGGAAGTCGATATCGGTGCCGGGAGTGTCGGCAAGGGTCGACGCCGCGAGTTCGCGGGTGGCGCCGGCCCATATTTCCATGCGCTGGCGTTCCTGGACCTCGAGGTCCGCTATGAGGCTCGAGGAAAAGTACAGGAACATTGCCACCACGGCGCCCGCCGCGATGAGGAATGCGGCTTTGCCGTACCTTCTGAGCTCGTAGATATTTGCCATAGTCAACGCATTGTGACGAGGGTCTTGCAAAGTTACGAAGATTTTCCGGACCGGCAATCGCCGCGGGCCGCGCGGGCGATAAAAAAGCCGGACTGCGGGTGCGGTCCGGCCTTTTGCGGTATGGGATGTTTGTGCGGCTTATTTGTCGCCGATCAGGGAGATGATGATTTCTTTCTCGTCCTCGGGATCGGTGTCGATGCTGATTTTGCCTTCGCGGGCAAGCCAGCCGAGAGCTGCGTAAACTTCTTTGTCCTTGAGCTTGGTGATTTTCTTGAGCTGCTTGAGCCCCAGGGCGTCGGCGTTGTTGAGGGCAACCCAAACGGTTCCTGCGTTAGTGCCTATAATTTCCGTGTTCATCTTTGAGATGTGTTTAGAGTTTTGAGTTAGACAATCGTTGAATGAATATCTTGTTTCTGGATGTGACCTTGCAAAGGTAAACAAAATTTACGATTTTACAGACATTAGGTCCATAAAACTAAAAGATATTTACAAATTCAACAAATAAAGCCTCATTTATGTTGTCGGGAAATATGTGGCGGCGTCAAGTTTCGGCGTCAAGTCCGGCGGATTATCTGTCGGCGTCGAGCTTCTCGAGCAGGTGGCTTACGGCGGTCCGGAGCTGGAGATCGTTGCCGGATGTGGTCTCGGCGGGAGTGTTGTAGACCTCGACTTCGGGCTGGAGCTGGTGATTCTCCAGCACCTTGCCCTGCATATCCTTTACGGTCACCTGGGGGATGCCGAAATAGATGTCAGGGTCGATCTGCGTTTCCCACCATACGGCTGTCATCGTTCCGGGGACCGGGGCGCCGACGAGGTCGCCGATTCCGAGGGCCTGGTAGGTGAAGGGCGTCCCGTAGGCGTCGGAGTAGTTGGCTTCGTTGACGAGCATAACCGAGGGCTTGGTCCACTGAGAGAAGGGCTCCGAGCCGATGTACTGGCCGCGGGGCTCGAAAGTGGCGTACTGTCGTCCGCTCAGGAGCTGGGCCAGGTCGTTGTGGAGCCATCCGCCGCCGTTGAATCTGGTGTCGACGATGGCGGCCTCGCAGTTGCGGTACTTGCCGAGCAGGCGCTCGTAGGTGCTTCGGAAGCTGGGGCTATCCATGCCTTCGACGTGGACGTAGGCAATGCGGCCGCCCGAGAGGCTGTCGACGAGCTGCTCGTTGCGCTCGATCCATGCCTGGTACTGGAGGCTGACGTCGGACGAAAGAGGCTTGACCTTGACGGTCTTTTCGGTTCCGTCGGCCTTGCGGACGCGCAGTTCGGTGTTGCGGCCTGCCTTGCCTTCCAGCAGGGGGAAGTAGTCCTTGCCGGCCAGGATGGGCTGGCCGTCGATGGCAAGGATGATGTCGCCTGCCTCGACCCCTGCCTTGCGCGTGCCCAGGGGGCTGCGAGGTAGCAGTTCGAGGATTTTCAGGCCGTCGCCCTCGTAGGCGGGATCGAAGAATGCTCCGAGAGTCGCCGTCCTCAGGCGCGGGGCCGTGCCGGAGGCCCCGGAACCTGTATGCGAGGCGTTGAGCTCGCCGAGGACCTCGCTGAGCAGCTCGGCGAAGTCGGTGGTATTGCTGATGTAGGGCAGGAACTCGCGGTAGTGGGCGCCGATGCTGTCCCAGGCCACGCCGTGGAGGTCGGGGTCGTAGAACTTGTCCTTGACCTGGCGCAGGGCGTGGTCGTAGATGTACTCGCGCTCGAGCGAGGGGCGGCGGTCGTAGGGCGCCTCGAAGTCGATGCTCTTGCTTTCGCCGTCGGAGAGGTCGAGCTTGTACATGCCGTCGCCGGTGAGGATGAAGAGGTTCTCGCCGTCCTTGTCGGGCACGAAGCCGCCGTTGATGCCTTCGGCGAGCACGGAGGTCTCGTCCTCGCGCAGGTCGTGGACGTAGAGCTTGGCGTCGGCGTCGGGCGAAAGGGCCAGATAGTAGAGCTTGTCGCCCTTGGGGCTGAGGAAGTGGTCGCCCATGGAGACGGATACGTCGGTGAGACGCATCTTGCGGAAGTGCCTGTTGCGCAGGTCGAAGCTGTCCGCGGGCTCTTCGGGCTGATTTTTTTTCTTGTTTTTGGATGAGGATGTTTCCTCGGCTTCCTCTTCCTCGGCTTCCTCCTCGGCGGCCTCGGCGAGCTCGGCCTCTTCCTTAGTCATGCGTATGGTGTCCCATGCCTCGGGGTCGAGGGCCATGAAGACCACGTCGTCCTGGTTGCCCCAGGAGCCGTGGCTGCGCATGCCGTAGCGTCCGGTAGTGTAGGTAATGGCCTTGCCGCCGAGAACCCAGTGCGGGTCGCTGTCGTCGTAGCCGCTCTCGGTGAGGTCGACAACCTCGCTGCCGTCGGCCTTGACCAGGGCGATGTCCTTGTTGTTCCATCCGCCGTTGCCGATGTAGTCGATCAGCAGCCAGCGGCTGTCCGGGCTCCACTCGAAGGTGATGTCGCCGTCGGAGTAGGAGTAGTTGAAGCGGCCGTCGAGTGCGGTGGTGGACTGCCGGCTTTCGAGGTCGAGTACGCGCAGGGTAGCGCGGTCCTCGAGGAAGGCCACCTTTTTGCCGTCGGGGCTGAACACGGGCTGCTGGGCGGCCTTGTCGCTCCGGTAGAGCACTTCCTCGGTGAATCCGGAACTGTAGGTGAAGTTCTTGTCGTCCTCGCTGTCGAGCTTGACCAGGTATAGGCACCAGGTGCTGTCGCGCTCGCCGTCGAACACCATCGAGCGTCCGTCCGGAGCGAAGGAGATGCTGCGCTCCTGGCCCGGAGTGTCGGTGATGCGGCGGGTGGTCTCGTACTTGACGGCTGTGGTGTAGACGTCGCCGCGGAGTGTGAAGGCCACTTCGTCGCCCTCGGGCGATACGGCCATGTTGTCGGCGCCGGAGCTTACGATGCGGGCCACGCGGTCGGCGTCGTAGTCGTCGGTGAGAATCTCGACCTCGACCTTCTTAGGCTGCTGACCGGGCACGAGTGTGTAGATTTCGCCGTCCTGGCTGAAAGCGAGCAGGGAGCCGTCGGCGCTGGAGCTGAGGCTGCGCACGGGGTGCTCCGCGAAGTCGGTGAGCTTCTTCCTGCCGGCCACGCCCACTGCGGCCTCATAGACGTTGAGCACGCCGGCGCTGTCGTCGCAGGTGTAGGCGTAGCGGGTTCCGTCCTGGCCGAGCCATACGGGGTTGCGCGACGAGCCCAGGCCTTCGGTGAGGCGTGTGAACTCGCCGCCGCGCAGCAGGTAGACGTCCGGCGTGCCGGAGCTGTACTCGTGCTTGCGGAAGGCGTTCTCGACGCTCTTGCGGTTCTGGAAGATGATGTCGCCGGCGGCGTTGACGTCGAGCGCCCGCATGTCCAGCGACTTGAGCTGCACGGGACGGGAGCCGGGACGGATGCCGACGGTGTAGGTCTGGATGAAGAAGGGACCGTTGAGGTCCTCGCGCGAGGGCATTATGTCGGCCGAGAAAACGACTGTGCTGTCGTTGAGCCAGCCGCGCACGGTTTCGCCGCCGGAGTGGGTGGTCAGGCGTACGGGAGTGCCGCCGCCGGCCGGGGCGACGAACACGTCCATGCCGCCGTTGCGGTTGCTGCTGAAGGCTATGCGGCTGCCGTCGGGGCTGAAGAAGGGCTGGGTGTTGTAGGAGCCGTCGGCGGTGATGCGGGTGGCGCGGCCGCCGGCGCTCGGTACGGTGTAGATGTTTCCTTTGTAGGTGAAGGCTACGGTGCTTCCGTCGGGGCTCAGGCTGGTGTTCCTGAGCCAGCGGGGGCTGTCGGTGCCTGCGGCGGTCAGGGCGAAGGCTCCGAGCAGCGCCGCCAGGGCAAGACTGTGTTTCATTCGGGTTATGTGATTGGTTGTCAGAATGTGAAGGACTGGAGGCGTCCGCGGATGTAGATGCGGTCGATCCAGGGGGTCGTGTAGGCGTAGGGGATGAATGCCAGCGAGGATACGGGGCGGGTGAGGATGAATGTGGCCGGGCGGCCGGCGGCTATCGAGCCGACGGTGTCGGAAAGTTCCATGGCCGCGGCGCCGTTGACGGTGCAGGCCGCCAGGGCCTCGACGGGGCTGAGCTTCATCTTGATGCAGCCCAGGGCCCAGACCATGCGCATGTCGCCCGAGGGGCTGGAGCCCGGATTGTAGTCACTGGCCAGTGCCACGGTGAGGCCCGAGTTGACGGCGATGCGCGCCGGGGCGAAGGGCATGCCCAGGAAGAAGGACGCGCCGGGCAGCATGGTGGCGATGGTCTCCGAGGCCGCCAGGGAGTCGATTTCGTCCTGACCTATGCGTTCGAGATGGTCAACGGAAATGGCGCGGCGCGCCACGCCGACCTGCACGCCGCCGGAATTGTCGAGCTCGTTGGCGTGGATTTTGGGCCGCAGGCCGTAGCGGGCGGCGGCGGTGAGGATGCGGTCGGTCTCGTCGACGGTGAAGAAGCCGCGGTCGCAGAACACGTCGACGTATTCCGCCAGGCCTTCGGCGGCCACGGCGGGCAGCATCTCGCCGACGAGCATGTCGACGTATTCGGCCTGGCGTCCGGCGTACTCGCGGCCTACGGCGTGGGCGCCCAGGAAGGTGGCGCGGATGTCCAGCGGCGAGGATTCCTTCAGGCGGGCGATTATGCGCAGCATTCGCAGCTCGTCGGTGGTGTTGAGTCCGTAGCCGGACTTGATTTCGACGGCGGCGGTACCTTTGGATGCGATCTCGTTCAGGCGCCGCAGGGCGTCCATGAACAGCTCCTCGTCGGAGGCGCGGTGGAGGCGGTCGGCGCTGTTGAGGATTCCTCCGCCGCGGGCTGCGATTTCCTCGTAGCTCATGCCGCGGATCTTGTCCTCGAACTCGCCCTCGCGGCTGCCGGCGTAGACTATATGCGTATGCGAGTCGGCGAAGCAGGGCAGGACGATGCGTCCGGCGCCGTTGATTACTTCGGCGCCTTCGCGGCGGCCGGGAGCCAGGTCCTTCATCGCGCCGAATCCTTCGATAACGCCGGCGGTGGTGTCGACCTCGAGGTAGGCGTCGTCGATGCAGCGGAAGCCTGATTCCATCTCGCGGCCGGCCAGGCGCAGTGTGCCGGGCTCCACGATGCCGCAGAGCTGGCGCAGGTTGATTATCAGCAGTCGGGCCATAGGAATCACATGTTTCTTACGAACTCGGTGGCGGCGGCGATGTGCGGGCTCATCACCGTGTCGACCTCGATGAAGGGCACTGTGCGGCGGAAGTCGGCGTGCAGCTTCTCGACGGCCTCCGACGAGCGCAGCGGGCGCCGGAAGTCGAGGGCCTGGGCGGCGTTGATGAGCTCCAGGGCCAGCACGCGGCGGACGTTGTCGACCACCTGCAGCAGCTTGACGGCCGAGTTGGCGCCCATCGACACGTGGTCTTCCTGGCCCTGCGACGAGGGTATGGAATCGCAGCTGGTCGGCCAGCAGAGGCACTTGTTGCGGTTGACGATGGAGGCCGCGGTATATTGCAGAATCATGAAGCCGGAATTCAGGCCCGGGCGGGCGACAAGGAAGGAGGGCAGGTCGCGGACGCCGGCGATGAGCTTGTAGATGCGGCGCTCGGAGATGTTGGCCAGTTCGCTCATGGCCAGGGTGAGGTAGTCCATCGGCAGGGCGATGGGCTCGCCGTGGAAGTTTCCGGCGGATACGATGATGTCCCGGTCCGGGAAGATGGTCGGGTTGTCGGTCGGGCTGTTGATTTCGTCCTCGATTGTCTGGCGCACCTTCATTATGGCGTCGAGAACGGCGCCGTGGACCTGCGGGATGCAGCGGAAGGAGTAGGGGTCCTGGACGTGGGCCTTCGGGCGGGCGATGAGCTGGCTGCCGGCGAGGAGTCCGCGCATTACGCGGGCGGCCTCGATCTGGCCCGGATGGTGGCGCACCTCGTTGACTTCGGGACCGAAGGGCTCGATGCGGCCGTCGAAGGCGTCGAGGCTCATTGCGCCGATGCGCTCGGCGGCGTTCCAGAGGCGTTCGGCCTCGATGAGGGCCTTGACGGCGTGGGCGCTCATGAACTGGGTGCCGTTGAGCAGCGCCAGGCCTTCCTTGCTCTGGAGTTGCACGGGCTCGAGGCCGGTCTCGGCGAGCACTTCGGCGGCCGGGCGGCGCTGATCCTTGTACCATACCTCGCCCAGGCCTATCAGGGGCAGGCACATGTTGGCCAGGGGGGCCAGGTCGCCGCTGGCGCCCAGGGAGCCGAGCGAGTAGACGACCGGGGTGATGCCCAGGTTGTAGAAGTCCAGAAGGCGCTGGACCGTGACTACCTGCACGCCGGAATTGCCGTAGCTGAGGCTCTGGGCCTTCAGGAAGAGCATCAGGCGCACGATTTCGGGGTCGACGGGGTCGCCGGTGCCGCAGGAGTGGCTCATGACCAGGTTTTTCTGCAGCTGGCCGAGGTCATCGGCGCCGACGGTGATGTTGCACAGCGAGCCGAAGCCGGTATTGATGCCGTAGAGTGGTTCGCGGCAGGAAGCCATCTTCTCGTCGAGATAGCGGCGGCAGCGGTCGATGCGGGCGGTGGCGCCTTCGCTGAGCTCCAGGCGGGCGCCGGAGGCGAGGATTTCGGCGACTTTGCCTACGGTCAGGCGCGCGTCGTCGATATAATGGATGTTTTCGGAGTTCATATTCAGTGCTTTAGTGCGTTTTCGATGATATTGTCGTCGGCGAAGTTGGGGAGGGTGACTTTCAGCAGGGGAGTGCGCTCCATCTCGCGCTCGATTGCGGCGCGGGCGCCGGCGTTGCGGGCCCAGGAGCGGCGCGCGATGCCGTTGTTGACGTCCCACAGGAGCATGGACTTAATCCTTCGCTCGGCCTCTGGGGTGCCGTCGACAACCATGCCGAAACCTCCGTTGACGACCTCGCCCCAGCCTACGCCACCGCCGTTGTGGAGGCTGACCCAGGTTGCGCCGCGGAAACTGTCGCCGATCACGTTCTGCACGGCCATATCGGCGCAGAAGCAGCTGCCGTCGTAGATGTTCGAGGTCTCGCGGTAGGGCGAGTCGGTGCCGGATACGTCGTGGTGGTCGCGGCCGAGGACCACCGGACCCTTGAGGCGCCCGTCGGCCACGGCCTTGTTGAACTCAAGGGCAATCTTGGTGCGTCCTTCGGAGTCGGCGTAGAGGATGCGGGCCTGCGAGCCTACGACGAGGTTGTTCGGGCCGGCCTGATGAATCCAGTGGATATTGTCGTCGAGCTGGCCGCGGATGTCCTCGGGAGCGTCGCGGCGGATTTCGCGCAGCACTTCCTCGGCCAGGCGGTCGGTCAGGGCCAGGTCGGCGGGGTCGCCGCTGGCGCAGACCCAGCGGAATGGGCCGAAGCCGTAGTCGAAGAACAGCGGCCCCATGATGTCCTGCACGTAGGAGGGGTAGCGGAAACTGCCGTCGGCCTTGAGGATGTCGGCACCGGCGCGCGAGGCCTCCAGCAGGAAGGCGTTGCCGTAGTCGAAGAAGTACATGCCGCGGGCCGTCAGCCTGTTGATGGCCTCGACCTGGCGGCGCAGGCTCTCGTGGACCTTCTCCTTGAATTTTTCGGGCTCCTCAGCCATCATGCGCTTTGATTC
>USGZ01000011.1 GCA_900554265.1 uncultured Porphyromonadaceae bacterium | reverse complement strand
TCGCATCTGAGGAATATGGGGCAGCATCTTTGGTTGTTGCGCGATGATGGTTATATCTACGTTGACCGGGGCGAAGCCTTCTTCTGCTATAATCTCAACGACTCGCCGCAGGAGCATGCGCGAATCGGCGCCACGCCAGCGCTCGTCCGTGTCCGGGAAATGCTTGCCTATGTCGCCCAAGGCGGCAGCGCCGAGCAGAGCGTCGGCGAGGGCATGGAGGGCAACGTCGGCGTCGCTATGCCCGAGCAGTCCGAGCTTATGGGGAATATCGACGCCGCAGATTATGCAACGGCGTCCTTCGACGAGCTTATGCACATCGAAGCCATTACCTATACGGAAGTCAGGAATCCCAGTCATATCTTAGCGGCGCTTGCCGAGGATGTCGCGGAGACCGTCGAGATCGAAAGTCAGAGTGAAGCGCAGGGTCTGGTCAAGTGGCGAAGTCTGGGCGGTGGCCATCATGTAGGAGGCATCGAGGCGAACCACGTTCAGCGAAAAACCGGCGCCAAGGCCGAAATACTGGCGGTTGCCCTTGTATTCGTTCTCGTAGTAGTAGCCGGCACGCAGGAAGAACTGGTTGTTGTAGGCATACTCGGCACCAAGCGACATGGTAATTTCGCGGAACTCTTCCTTGGCTCCGCCTGGAGCGTCGGTAAAGCTCTTAAAAATACCGGTGATGGGGCTCATGTTGCGCCAGTCCTCAAGTTTGGTGATGTACTCCTCCTCACCCTCGATACCCTCGGCAAAATCGCTGCGGCGCGGCTTGGTGGGCACCAGCAGCTTGTTGAGGTCGAGAGAAAGAGCAAGGGTATGGTAGTCGGCCAGGGGGAACATGAAGGTCGTGCCGAGTCGCAGGTTCGTCGGCAGGAAGTAGGACACGTCGCCGCCGTCGTAGCTGATTTTTGTACCGATATTCGAGATGTTCCAACCCCATGACCACTGGCACTCGTTACGGCCGATGATGGGATAGGTGGTGTAATAACCGGAAATATCGGCCGAGAAACCGGAGGCGCCGGTATTCTGGTCGCCAGCATAGGAGTCCGAGAAGCCAAGGGCGGAATAGATGTAGCGGAAAACTACGCCCATGGAGAATTTCTCCGAGAGCTTGCGCGAATAGCCTATATCGAAAGCCATCTCGTAGGGGTTGAGCGTCTGCCCGACGATTCCCTCCTCCTGGCTGGAATGAACTTCGCCGAGGGAGAAATAGCGCAGGGAGGCGCTGATGGCCTGATTGTCGTTCGAGCCTATCTTATAATAGGCGCTGAGGTCGGCCAGGAAAATGTCGTTCACGAGTTTGCGGAGCCAGGGGGTGTAGTTAAGCGATACGGCGGCCTGACTGTAGGCAAAGGCGTACTTCGACGGATTCCAGTACTGCGAGTTGGCGTCGGGATCGGTAGCCGCGCCAAGGTCGCCCATGGAGGCGCCGCGGGCGTCGGGAGCGATGCCGAGCGATGCCACACCGGTCTCTACGGGATTGAACTCGTTTTTGCCGTCATCCGCTAAGGCTGAGACAGCAAATGCCGTCAGAGCGATGCAGGCAAGACATATGCGGAGGAGGATGTTCTTCATCTTATTCTAAAGGGTGCCGGGGCTTGGGAATCCGGTCACGATTATATAACTGAAAACCGGACTATTTATTGCCCTGAGGACTCCCCGGAGCTGCTGTCTATTCCCGGATTACGGTGAAGGTCACACGGGGCGAGGCGCCGAAAGACCTGTCGCGACGGCAAACTATCCAGGCTCGGTACTCGCCGTCGGGCACGTCGGAACCATTGCCGTCCTTCAGGTCCCAGACATACGGGAACGCGGGATTCTCAACAGTCAGGACGGTATTTTTGCCGTTATCAATCAGCAGACGCACGGCAACGTCATCGGGAATATTCTCGGCCACAAGTTCGGCGGAAATACGGACAATATCCCTGCCGGCAAGCGCCAGACTCACGTCAAAAGGCTGCGAGCCCACTATGAAGTCTATACTCTCCGAAGCGCTTTCGCCGGACATGCTGTAGAGTGTAAGGCTCAGGTTGTGGCGTCCGTCCTTAAGACGCGGAAGACGGCCGGAGAGGATAAGCGTTCCGTCGTCGGCAAAGCGGAACGCAAGCGCCGACGATATGTCGACATTGCCGTCGACAATGCACTGAGGCCTACCACCGATGCCGTATGAGCCCGGAACGGAAATACCGGCACCTCCGGATACCGCTCTTGCCATGACAGTAAGAGTACCGTCGACCTGATCGCCGCTGACGAAATCCTCGGAATTGATTCCGAGCGCCTGTATTTCAGGAGCGCCGGATGCGGGAGTCTCTGCAGGCGTCTCGGTCAGCCACAGACGCGAAATACCGGCGGCGAGGTATTTGCCGTCGTCAGAACGGGCGGATACCACAATGCGGTTACTCTCGCTGTAGGCGTCAGTCTGAGGCAGAATGACAGAAGCCTCGGCTTTGCCGGCGATGAAATTGACAGGGAAGGTGGCGATCAGTTCATTCTCTACCGGAGCGGTAAGAGTGTCGTTGTCGACATCGGATGCCCTTACCGGCTGGCGTCGCTCGGCGCGGAAAATCTCTATAAAACCCGCGCCGTTGAAATCAACGGCATTACCTTCGGAATCGGTAACCGAGGCCTTGACTGTGGTGTTCTGCAACGGAGAAGTCTTGATACAGGGTGTACCGGCTGCGTTCGTCTCCGTTGTCTCAACGGCAACAGAATAATCGACAACCGGCAGAGGCAGAGCCGGGTCGCCGCAGAAATTATAGCACAGCACATTGATTCCGAGGCTGCGTGGAGCGGGATTGTTGACCTTATAGCCTACGAGATTATTGCGTGCCTCGCGGTAGACGTCGGCGAAAGAATCGCCGTGCCTGGCATTGCCGAGATATTCGGCCACTGCATGATTGAGCTGACGGTTATATTCCAGATATACGGAGCGGCCGGCAGCAATCAGCGCGATGGCGCCTCCGTCGGGATGGAGGACCATGGTCTCGGCAATGGCATTCTGACTTACGTCGAAATCCAACGCCTCACAAGTCGCGAGAAGACCATGGGGATAAATAACGTTCCGCGTCTCAAAATTCTTTGCGATGGTCCATAATTGATTTGTAGTAATCTGTCCGTGTCCTCCATGCCCGGTATACCACACAAGCGAGGTCCCTGACATAAGCATGCTTTTAAAGACATCACCAGCCAAAAGAGCCTCATTCGACTTGGATTCCCGCGGATAGATACAATTGTCGATGGTAGCGAGAGTCATTTCCGGTCTCTCGGACTTAAGAAGTGTCAGACCCTGGAGACTATGGAGAAAATGATTGTCCTTATCGCCCTTTTCGCTTATGAACACACCCTTGAGGGCAACATTGGAAGGCATAGGATTCTGAAGGTAACGCAGTATCTTGGCATTCATCTTGGCGGCCTGTTCCGTGCTGTGAAGCGGCAGACGCCCGATGGAAACCTGTGTATCCGTTATCTCTATATCGGAATGGTTATATGCATCGTCAAGCATCGCGAAATACATGTCGCCGCAGTAGTTTGTCGTATTTGAGCGGGCCTGCACCATATTCTCGGTCTCATAGCAAACGAGCAAATCCGCTTCAGGCGTTACCAGAAATCTGTTATCTCTGATAGACGCACCGTAAAGAAGCACGTATCTGAAGGTAGAGTGACCGGCATCGCGGTCGTAGAACATCTTGATGAAACGGCGGATACCCTGGGGCATACGGCTACCGGAGGAGAATTCATTGAAAATTTCATCCTGAGTTACGACAAGTACATCCAGCCCCTGCATATCGCGATGAATCTGTGCGAGTTCCTCGGCATTCTCGCGAAGAGTCGGTGTCGTCACTATCAGCATCTCGGGTACTGCATGACCGTGGAGGTTCTGATTACCAAGTGTCGCGACATACTCAGGTTCGTTGTCGATACCCGACGGGCTGAAAGCAAGAACAGTTCCATGACCCGAAGGCAATGTAGCCGTATAATCCGTACCGCCCTCGACGCCGTCGGCAGCGACAGTCTCCATTCTCCTGAAAGCGGCAGGATTGCTTATATCCCACATGACCATGTCCGCCGGTGCCCCGGAGACAGAGAAATTACCGGCCTCCAGGAAGTTCATCACACGCCAGTTTTTAGCGCCAAGTTTATTTGCGGCGGCGTATAGGGCATACATTCGGTCGATAGCCATGTATCTCTCCGGATAAGAGCCGGGAGTGGCCGTGACGATAAGCGACGGAGTGTTCTCTTCTGCTTCGAGAATCATATAGCTGCCGGCAACGTCGGTATATTCGTCGATATTATAGGTATTGTAACGGCTTGTAACGACTTCAGATTCTTTCAGAGTGGCATTGTATGTCAGTTCAGGCGCCACGCGCGATGGCGCTCCGTTGACATACAGCGCATAGTCGAAACAGAGAGTCACATCTTTACCGACTCTGTTTTCAAAAGGAAAGACGAAAGTCTGCTCAGTCTCCTGAACCAGATTGCGTCCATAGTAGAAAACACCGCCTTCGACAATCGATTCTTCCTCTCGCTCGATAAAAGAGATTGCATATGAACTCGTCTGCGGGGTTTCATCCGAGGGTATATATCCCGAAACGGGAAGTTCCGGAAGCTCATCGTCTGTCTCGCCGAGGAAATAGTAACCTTTGCGGTCGTAATAGTTGCGGGTGGCTTCTACATTATGGTCATTATTCAGACGTACCCTGACATCGGCTTCGGCGTAGAAAACCACCTTATCATCCGTGCGGACAGCCGGAATCATCGTAAGGTCATCAGAGTCACCGGCGCGGAATGTGTGGCGTGTGGCCTGGATGGGGCCTTCTCCGAAGACCGCCACCTTCTGCGGGTTTTCGAATCCCCACTCGGCAAGGCGGTCGAAAGGTATGGAATACACTCCCGTGGTATCTACGGCTATCTTAACCCAATGTCCTGAGGCTAATCGGGATTCAGTAGCGTAGTGTGAGGCTTCGAGCGCAAAAGCGCTGCCGGCGAAAGCACCCAGCAACATAAAAACGCTGAAAACTCGGAATATTATTGCATGGAGGACAGTCCTGAACATGATAATGAAGGGTATTGGAGAGTTTGGTTTAATCGGTTTATTTTATCTTGAGCCTGAGGACCTGGGTGTCGTCGAGATATGCCTCAAGTTCTGTATTTCTCTTAAAATCATCGGCAAGACCCGGCGGAAAGAATACAAGAATATCGCCTGTCTTAATAGTCGCATAGCGCGATATTGCCGAAACGGCCTTGCAGACATCGTCAGAATCGATGTCAAGAGAGAATGTCTGCAATTGCGCTTGCGCCCCGATAGCGCTTACGCCTACGCGGACACTCTCAGAACCGGAGAAGTTTCCATCGAGCCACTTGCCCGGCGAAAACAGGCGGTCGGAAATATACCAGCAATGGTCAGCGGCATGGGGAACTCTGACGTGAAAAAGAGTATGGGCGTCAATATATGACCCTGCGAATTTTTCGCCTACGTGAAGTCCCAGGCGTCCGATGCGCACTGCAGGCGCAATGACCGACTGCCATGCCGGATAGTCGTCGTCAAGAAAGAGAGGCTCGCCGGGTCTCAGTACGGACGAATCCGCACAACAGACTACGACGGGTTGCGCCGTATTTTGAGCCATCTCCTTCAGATTGCTGACTATCAGTATCTTCACCTTATTTAATACTGCTCATGCGGTTGTACATTACCGCCAGGTGAGAATAAATGGAAGTATTGGTGACAACAACCCCCGCCGGCGCGGATATGCGCGTAGGAGTAAAATTCCAGATTGCCTTTATACCTGCGTCGGTAATTGAATGCGCAGCCTCCTGCGCACAGTCGACCGGTACTGCGATAATACCTATGGTTATGTCGAGATTACGGACAAGGTCCGGCAGCGAGCAATAGTCGAAAACAGGAACCGAGCATATTCTGGTACCGACGATTTCGGGATTGACATCAATGCCGGCAACTATGTTGAGGCCATAACGCTGCAGACCTGAATCGGCAATCAGGGCGGCGCCCAGGCTGCCGACTCCGACCATCACGGCATTATGACGGTTGCGGAATCCGAGGAATTCACTGAGTGCATTCTCAAGCTCTCCGACAGAATACCCAATTCTCGTTTTGCCCTTGAGCCCCAGAAACGACAGGTCCTTGGCAATCTGCGAAGGAGCCACACGGAGATCTTCCGCTATACGGGTGGTAGAGATATTGTCTACGTTCTGCGAACGCAGTGTGGACAGATATGCAAGATACCAGGGCAGACGCCGGAGTGTGGGTTCCGGAATCATGTCCGCCGGACGGCTTTGTATTTTTTCTGTAGATGCCATTTACTGTAACGATTCTTACCTCAGGCCAAGAGATGCGAGGTATTCGACAACTTCGACGGCGCTCATATTGCGGCGCTCGACAATTCTGTCGCAAAAACTGCGGGCAACTCTCTGCATGCCGACACTGTCGAAAAGACGGCGAACATAACGGTGGCAGCTGTCGAAAAGTAACTCGGCCTCGTCCTTATCGAGAGCGCAGTATTCCGTGGCCTGCTCGCGCACAAGATCCTCGAGCAGGGCAAGAGTCTCGCGCTCAATGGGCCGGGATTTAAGCAACTGCCGACGACAGGCGATATTGCCCAGAACCATGCTGGTGACTGCTCGCAGATCCTTGATTGACTGTGCCCATATGATTTTCGCGGACATTCGCGGATTCTGACTGAAACCGAAGTCGGGAACCATATGGATATGGCAACCGTCGGCGTCATCGAGCGCTATTGCGGAAATAAGCTGCTCGTTTCCGGAAGTGACAAGCGTCAGAGCCATGCCGACTATGCCGTAGGCCTTGTCGCGCTCATCGGTATATTTGAGGGATAAAGTATCCATATCTTAGTTGATGACCATTACTTTAGCTACAACACCGGTATTTCCCTCCGCATTCTGAGAGGCCATTATGAAATATATACCCGAGCGCACTCGCGAACCATTGCTGTTGCACACATCCCATGTCATCGAACCGCCTTCCGAAGTACCCGTATAGACTACGTTTCCCGCGGAATCTGCAATCTTGACAAGACTGTTGTCCATCAGGCCGGTTATGGTCACCATGCCTGTATACTCAGGCCGGACGGGATTGGGATATACCAACACATCCGAGTAATCATCGGCTGCCGGAGAGGAGGAACTGTTGTAGACATATACGCCGGCGTCGGTTGCGAAAAATACCTCGTTGTTATTGGGATTGACGCTTACGCCGTAGACTGTGTTGCTCACAAGCGGAGAGTTGTCCTTGTTGAAATGCTCGAGAATCTCCGAACCGTCGGGGCTGACACGGTAGACGCCGGAGGCAGCCGTGGCAAGCCATTTGCAGTTGGAATGATCTACCGCAATGCTCGAGATACACTCTGTAGCCAACAGATAATCACCGTAGTTGGTGCCGTCGTTGCGGGCCACAAGGGGACGTGTAAGCATATAGTTGGGGTTCATGGCAGCAGCAGGATCTGACATTACGAAGACGCCCTGGATCGAGCCAATCCAGACTTTACCGTCATGGTCCTGGGTTATTGAATAAACGCCGTTTACAATGTTGGAACTGCCGCCCTGGTCCGTGAGTTTCTGTGTATGGTAAATTCTGTCGTCCGAAAAGTCGGTCAGCGTATTGTTGTGGTTTATAGTCATGACACCCGATTCACTGGCACCTGAAGTATAAAGTGCGTACGGACGATTCTTTACAAATGTCACATGGGTATCATAAAAAACAGCGGACGATGACGGCAACTCCGGTATAAGCCAGTCGCTCTTGCCGATGGAACTCCAGTCGCCTGTAGCTACGGCATTCTTGATTTTTGCCGCCGGGAGCACTATAAGGCAATTTTGATCATAGGTATACGAACTGACCCACATATTACCCTCGGGGTCGAAATCGATACCGACAACATATTCCAGATTATTCAGCTGGGGAAAAGGAGTATTATCAATGGTGAACTGGTGTATCGGCTCATCGTTTCGGATAACTCTGAACCCATGATATCCTGAGCTAACATAGTAAACATCAGGATCATCCGGATCCGGAGTCAAACGCATAGCGTTGCCAAGTGCCAATGACGGTGTAATATCAGTCACATCTCCGCTTTCATTTTTATATATGGCCACATTGAAAAGATTTCCATCATCACCCATGCCTGCACTTCGGGCATTGCTGGAGATGTACATTTTGCTGTTGTCGTTGTTCCAGGTCAGGAAGAAGGGCCTGGTAACCGAGATTGCGGCAGGTTTGTACTTATCCATCAGCAGAGTGCCGGCAGGCTCGGTCAGGTCATAGCGGGCGAAACCGTTATTGTTGTACGCTATCCATGCGGAAGTCTTGTCGGTGGTGATAAAAGTCGAGGTGCCGCGCTGGGCCGTATTCTGGGGAAGAACATTGAAAAGGTCGTGAGTACCGTCGCTGTTCACCTGATATACAAGCGAGCCGCTGGTAAAGAACACTTTACCGTCCGCATAGTTTACCGGAAGTTTCGCGCTAGACACGGTGGCGCGGAGTACTGTTTCTGTAAGGATTCCTGTTTCAGGGTCGAAATCAGCGAGCATGGAGGAATTGCCGTTGCCTACGGTTATGCGCACGTACTGATGGTCGTTTATGCGGGCCATGGGATGCGCATTCGGCCAGATACCCTGGTCGGCGCCGTTCGGACGCTTGACTGTATCGAACGATTCCAGTCGCGGATGGCGCTTGTTCAGCGGGCTCCACAGGAGCTTATTGTCCACGGCGATAAGCAGGTTCTCGCCCATAATCATGGCGAAGTCCACCTTCTTGCCGTACATGCCCGCTTCGACAACCTCATGGCGCTCGTCGTTGAAAATAACGATACCGAAGTCGGTGGTCGCCACGATGCGGTCGGCGCCGAAATCTATCTGGCCGATGGTATGCGAGGTGGTAAGCGACGCATCCTTAAGTTCGGGCATGTTCACGACGTGGTCATCGTCGTAAAGCAGGTCGATGTTGCCGTTGGTATAGGCAATCATCAGATAGCCCTTGTCGAAATTGTATCTGATCTGGTTTATGCCGTTGTCCGATAGCTTGTTGGTCACATTGTAATAATATGTCTCGGAAACCTGGTTGTCGTCATCCAGCGTCATGGACATCAGGAAACCTCCGGCGAGTACGAACGTACGCTGCGGCGTCTCGATAATCTGGCTGTATGTGGTACCAAACGAGGGGAGAAGACTCCAGGAACCTGTAAGTGTCTGCGCGGCGGCGCCAAGGGGCAGCAGGGCGGTCAGAATAAGCGCGAGGAGTCGGATGGCTTTCTTTATCATTTTATGATGGTGGTGTTAAGCTGTTGGCTGTCGAGATATTTACAAAGGGCTGCCACGGCTTTGCCGCGGTGGCTTACGGCATTCTTGGCCTCGTCCGGAACTTCGGCGAAGGTCTGTGACCATCCGTCGGGTACGAACAGTGGGTCATAGCCGAATCCGCCTGTGCCGTGCGGTTCGCGGAGTATGGTTCCGGCGATGCTGCCGCGGAAGAACTGCGGCTCCTGGCCTTTCCTCACCAGAGCTATTACGGTATGGAAAGCCGCCGAACGGTCGTCGACGCCGTCGAGCATGGCAAGGAGCTTGCGGTTGTTGGCCTCACTGTCGCCATGGACGCCGGAAAAGCGGGCGCTGAGCACCCCGGGAGCGCCACCGAGAGCATCGACGCTCAGCCCGGAATCATCCGCCGCGCAGTCGCACCCGTAGCGCTCGGCCACCCAGCGTGCCTTGGCAAGGGCATTCCCTTCGAAGGTATCCTCGTTTTCGGGGATATCGTCGTGGCAGCCGATATCCTCCAGACCTAAAACCCGGTAGCGGTCGCCGAGCATGCGGCGAAGCTCGTGGAGCTTATGGGCGTTGTTGGTAGCGAAAACAAGTGTATCCATGTCATTTATTAACGGCAAATCAGGGCCTTTTATTATATCGTTCAGCCGACTACGATGTTAACAATCTTTCCGGGAACGACGATAATTTTCCTGATGGTCTTGCCATCGAGCCATTTTGCGGCGCCTTCGGCCTTGAGGGCGGTCTGCTCGATTGCCTCGCGGTCGGCGTCGGTAGCGACGCTGATGTTGTAGCGCGCCTTGCCGTTGAAGCTCACGGCCATGGTCACGGAATCCTCCTTGAGATATTGCTCGTCGCAAGCCGGCCACGGAGCGTCGACTACGCTGGTCTCGTGGCCCAGGGCCGTATGCCACAGAGCCTCGGCGATATGCGGAGCGAAGGGGCAGATGACCGTCAGCAGCGGTTCGAGCACGGCCTTCGAGCGGCAACCCTGCTGCGCGAGTTCGTTGACGCAGATCATGAAGGCGGCCACCGAGGTATTGAACGAGAAACTCTCGATATCGCCGGTAACCTTCTTGATGAGCTTGTGGAGGCTCTTGAGATTGTCGCGCGTAGGCTCGGAATCGTCGGCGAGGAGCGTGTCGCCCTTGTAGAAGAGGCTCCAGAGTTTCTTGATGAAACGGTAGACGCCGTCGATGCCGTTGGTATCCCAGGGTTTACTCTGCTCCAGCGGACCGAGGAACATCTCGTAGAGACGCAGGGTGTCCGCGCCGTAGCGTTCTACGACGTCGTCGGGATTGACGACATTGAACATAGACTTGGACATTTTCTCTACCGCCCATCCGCAGACATATTTGCCGTCAGCATTGAGGATGAAATCGGCCGTGCTGTATTCCGGCAGCGAATTGCGGAATGCCTCGGTATCCAGGATATCGTTGTTGACTATGTTGATATTCACGTGGATAGGCGTGGTGTCGTAGTCCTTGCGCAGGTCGGCGCTGACGAAGGTGTTGGTGTCCTTGATGCGGTACACGAAGTTGCTGCGGCCCTGGATCATTCCCTGGTTGATGAGCTTGCGGAAGGGCTCGTCCTCGCATACCTCGCCGCAGTCGTAGAGGAACTTGTTCCAGAAACGGCTGTATATCAGGTGTCCCGTGGCGTGTTCGGAACCGCCGATATAGAGGTCTACCTGACGCCAATATTCGTCGGCTTCGCGCGATACCAGAGCCTTTTCGTTGTGCGGGTCCATGTAGCGCAGATAGTAGGCCGAGGAACCTGCGAAGCCGGGCATGGTATTGAGTTCCAGAGGATAGCCTTCGGGCGTCTTCCAGTTCTTAGCGCGGCCCAGGGGCGGCTCGCCGGTTTCGGTCGGCAGATACTTGTCGACTTCGGGAAGCTCCAGGGGCAGTTCGCGTACGGGCGTGGGAATGCCGTCGACGTAACACATCGGAATGGGCTCGCCCCAGTAGCGCTGACGGCTGAAGATAGCGTCGCGCAGCCTGTAGTTGACCTTCACTTTTCCGAGCCCGCTCTCGCGGATATATTTTTTGGCGGCGGCCATGGCTTCCTTGACGGTCATGCCGTTGAGATTCAGCGACGGACCTTCGGAATTCATCATGATGCCTTCCTTGGCGTCGAAGCTCGCCTCGCTCACGTCGGCACCCTCGATCAGAGGAATAACCGGCAGGTCGAAGTGGCGGGCGAAGGCGTAGTCGCGGCTGTCGTGTGCCGGAACTGCCATGATTGCGCCAGTGCCGTAGCCTGCGAGCACATAGTCGCTGATCCACACGGGCACCTTCTTGCCCGTCAGGGGATTGATGGCGTACGAGCCGGAGAACACGCCGGTCACCTTGCGGTCGATCATACGCTCACGCTCGGTGCGGTGACGCACGAAAGCCAGATATTCGTCGACTTCCTTGCGGTGCTCGGGCGTGACGACCTCGTCGACGTACTTGCTTTCGGGAGCAAGCACCATGAAGGTCACGCCGAAGATGGTGTCGGGGCGTGTGGTGAAGATTTCGAGAGCCATGTCCTCGCGGCCGTCGAGCAGGAAGCGCATCTCGGCGCCCTCGGAGCGGCCGATCCAGTTGCGCTGTGTCTCCTTGATGGAATCGGACCAGTCGATATGGTCGAGTCCGTCGAGCAGGCGCTGGGCGTAGGCGGAAACGCGCAGGCACCATTGCCACATCATCTTCTGCTCGACCGGATAACCGCCGCGCACGGAAAGGCCCTCGCTGACTTCGTCGTTGGCCAGCACGGTGCCGAGTTTCGGGCACCAGTTCACCACCGCGTTGGCCAGGTATGCCAGGCGGTAGTTCATAAGTGTGTCGCTCTTGGTCTTGGCGTCCATGGCCGACCATTCTTCGGCGGTGAAGCTCAATTCCTTGGTGCCGGCGGCGGCGATGCCTTCCGTACCGCTCTTCTCGAAGGCGGCGACGAGTCCCTCGATAGGCTTGGCCTTTTCGGCCTTGCGGTCGTACCAGGAGTCGAACATCTTCAGGAATGCCCACTGGGTCCACTTGTAG
>USGZ01000010.1 GCA_900554265.1 uncultured Porphyromonadaceae bacterium | reverse complement strand
CCAGCCCTGGTTGGCGTCGACGCAGATGGGCACGTCCGTCTGGCGGCGCAGGGCCTCGACGATTTCCTTGTCGTGGTCGAGGCCCATCTTGACCTTGACCACCTTGAAGGGCGCGGTCTCCTCGATTTTGCGGCGCATCTCCTCGGGGTCGGCATCGTAGCTGATGGTGAAGGAGGTGTTAGGCGTCTTGTCCGGGTTCAGGCCCCAGATTTTGTACCAGGGCTGGCCCATGATCTTGCCGGTGAGGTCATGCAGGGCGATGTCGACGGATGCCTTGGCGGCGCGGTTGTCCGGGGCGACGCTTTCCATGTAGTCGTGGATGTCCTCGATGCGGAAGGGGTCCTTGAACTGGCTGAGGTCCAGCTTGCTCAGGAAGGAGGTTACGGATTCGACATTCTCGCCCAGGTAGGGAGGCATCGAAGCCTCGCCGTAGCCGGTGATGCCGTCGCAGGTTATCTGTACCTGGACGCCGGGGGTGGTGGTGCGCTGGCTGCGGGCGAGGTTGAAGGCATGGCGCAGGCGCAGTTCGTAAGGTGCGAAGGAGAGGGTCATGCGGCCGGGCATGGTGCTCGGACGCGTGGCGCTTTCGATGGCGGATATGCTGACGGGCGATGCTGCGAAGAGTGCGCCGAGGACGCCGGTTTTAAGGAAGTTGCGACGATTCATTGTGTATCTGTGTCGTAAGAAAGGTTATTAAAGGTTGAAATACCAGCGGTGGTTGCGGACGCGGGTGATGCCTGCTGTGTCCTCGTTTCCGGCTATGCGCACGGCCCAGAGGAAGGGCGTTGTGAGATATGCCTCGCTGTCCGGGTCGACGCTGTTGCGCTTGACGCGGCCGGAGGAGTGGACGTAGTTGCCGTCGTGGTCGTAGATGGCCACATGGGTAACCTTGGCGGGACGGCGCCCGAAAAACAGGAGGTCGCCTGGCTGGAGTGTACGCCACTGCTCTGCCTCGATGCGGGTACCGGTGCGGGCCTGCTGCGAGGCGTCGCGCATCAGGATGAGGCCGTTGGCGAAATAGCTGAGTTTGACAAGTCCGCTGCAGTCCATGGCTTTGGCCGACATGCCGCCCCAGAGGTAGGGGCTGCCCTCGGTGGAATACGCCATGTCCAGGATTTTGTCGGGGTTGAAATCCTGCGCGGCCCAGACCTCGATCGGCGAAAGGTCCGACTCGGCAACCCAGCCCTTGCGGCCGTCGGGCAGCGCAAGAAGAATGCGGCCGTTGGAGATTTCGGGACGCGCCGTCGGGCTTTCCAGGATACAGCCGTTGACCAGGTCCGTAACGACCTCGCGTACGCCGGTAGCTTCGGGGCTGACATATGCGCGGGTCTGATAGGGATTGACTACTATGTAGCGCCTGGCGTTACGCCAGGCATTCATCTCTGCGGAGGTCTTCTCTACTACGGAGCTGGAAGGAATCCAGGCAATATATCCGTCCGGAGTCTGCACATGACACCACTCGGGTTCCTTTTCGAGGACGCGCACGGGAGTGCCCATCAGCGCCTGGGTTGCCATCTCGGCGGCATGGGCGCCGCGGGTACGGAGGCTGGCGGCGGTGATGCGCACCTGGGCCCAATTGTCGGAGGGAAACACCACGGAGCTGTCCGCGAACTCGATGCCGGCGGCGGTGAGCGCGGCGACGGCGGCTTCATGGACGGCGGTTTCGGAAGTCTTGCCTACCAGGACGAGCACGCCGTCGGGATTGATGGCCGCGTCGAGGCCGTCGACAATCTGGCGTCCGTCCGGAGCCATTTCGGATTTGATCTGCCCGAGGATTTCCTGCGCGCGGGCCTGCGCGTTGGCCGACGACTGGGCTGCGGCGCCGAGACTTCCGCATAGCAGAAGCGCGCCGATAAACAGTTGTTTTACAGATATATTCATTTTGCGGGTATCGCTAAGGGTTCTACTGATATGATTTCGAGGTGGCTGTCCCAGCCGGGGTAGAAGAGATTGCCGAGGGAGCACTCGACTTCGCCGGCCTGGAAGTCGACCGTCTCGCTGCGGACGAACTTCTTGGCAGGAATCATCGGACCGCCGACACCGGCGTTGATGCACATGCGGTAGCTGTCGATGCCGGTGTTGTAGAAGCGTCGCGCATCGATGTCGCGGGCGTTAAGGTAGCGGCCGAAGGAGGCGTCGACGGGCACCCAGCCGATACCCTCGAAGTATGTTGCGCCCCAGTCGTGGTAGTTGACCTCGCCGGGATGGAGCATCCAGCCGCTGATCCAGCGTGCCGGAACGCCGAGAGAGCGCATCAGCGAGATGTACAGCAGCGTTACCTGGCCGCAGTCGCCGTGACCCTGCTCGACGACGTAGGCGGGGATGCACTCGATGGTGCTGTACTCGCGAGCGCCGGCCCAGGGGAAGTTGTCCTGGATATAGTCGAACACGAGCTCGCTCTGGCGAAGCGGGTTGGTCTCGTCGCCTACGATAGCATGGGCAAGAGAGTCCATGCGGACGTAGTGCGGGCCGTCGAAGGCGGTGTATTTCTTATAGAGTTCGGACTCGGTGTCGTAGGGCTGCAGGCGGGCGGCGATATCGTCGGGGCTTACGAACTTGCCCTTGGCCACGTAGCGCCCGGTGTAGTCGAAGTGGGCGGTGTCGCCGGGCTGGGCGGGAGCGGGCGCGCTCATATAGACGGCGTTGTGGATAACCTCCGCACCGCCGGCGAGGCTCGCGGAAGTGGCGTAGTCGGGCTGGCTGGCGCTGAGTATCTCGACGCCACTCTGATAGTCGACCTGGGCGCTGTCGAGCGGCAGGGGCAGCCAGACGCGCAGGGTGTCGCCAACCAGTGCCGAGTCGAAGGGCACGTCGACGCTGAAGCGGAAGGTCACGCGGTGGGCGCCCCCGGTGGGATTGAGGCCGCGATGCCAGGCAAGGATGGAATCGACATAGGCTATGCGTTCGGGGCGCGCGAAGTCGCCGCGGCCGGTCTCGCCGCTCATCTCGGGGTTGAGAAGCCGCAGATTACCCGGCGCCTTGCGGTGGACGCGCAGCACGCCGTCGATTTCCAGAGTCTCGATGTAGCGCAGGTCTATGAAACTGTCGATCTGGGCGTCGGTGATATCAGGATAACGGTCGTGGAACACTACCCGGGCCTCATCGACGGTCCAGGGAAAATCATAGAGCAGGCGCGACTTTATGGCCGCCGCGGAATCGGCCTCGATCCAGGACGGGAGGTCCTTGGTCGCTGCTTCCGAACGGGAAGAACAACCGGTGAGTTTCCAGGCGACGGGGACGCCGAGCAGAATTACGAGGATTACAAGTAGTGCTTTTTTCATGGTAAACGGGTTTTAATCCGTAAAGTTAGCAACTTTTCAGCAAAACCGCAAGCCCTGATGCCGTCATATAAGATTTTTTTCGCAAAAAGGCTAAAATGGAACTGCCCTACCCTATAATCCAGCGGGCGCCCCGCACGCGGCCCAGGAGCAGGCATACCGCCGCGCAGATGGCGAAGGTTACGGCCGCTATCGAGAAGATGGCGCCCGCGGTGCCCATCAGCGGCGACAGCCACTCGTAGACGAAGCCCAGCACCAGAATGTGCATCAGGTAGATGCCGTAGCTCACTTTCGACACGGCCTTGACCGGTTCGTAGACTGCCGGGCGTTCGCACTTTATCAGCCGCATCAGCAGGAAGCAGCCGGCAGTCATCATGGCCACGTTGACGGTGCAGAAGTTCCACGACTGCTCGGCGTAGGCATAGTCGGCCGATTCGCCGGTATGGACGTAGAAGAGGCCTGCGGTAATCACGTAGCCTACCACTATCAGCGGCACGGCCACGGCGACGGTGCGCGCCGCGCTCCAGCGGACGTAAGTGCGGATGTAGTGCGCCAGCACCACGTAGCCTATGAATCCGGAGAAGTAATAGAGCATATGGAAATCGTTCCAGAGTGCCTTGCCCCAGATGTCGCCGAGAGCCGGCTGGAGGTAGCCCCAGAGCGTGCTGACCGCCCATACGGCCAGGAATGCGAACTCGCCGCGGCGTGACACCTGACGCAGCCAGGGCGAGATTATCGGCATAATCAGATAGACGCCGATGAGCATATAGATGAACCAGAGGTGGCCGCTGTCGTCGTTGAACGTATAGCTCAGGCGAGCCAGGCGCTGCATGATGTCGCCGTCGATGCGGCCAAGGAGTACGGGCAGAACCGCGTACAGAACCGACCACACGGCGAAGGGCACGAACACGCGCGACATGCGCCGCTTGAAGAAGGTCAGCGACGAGCCTGAAATCGGAACGAGAAGGTACGACGAGGCCATCACGAACAGAGGCACCGACTCGCGCAGGGCGCCGTCGATCCATGCCACGATGGCGCGGTCGCCGGGAAGGGCGAAGCGCACGCCGCCGTCGCCGAGATAATAGAACTCGCAGGAATGTACGAGCACGACCATAAAGCAGGCTATAACCCGCAGATAATCGAGAAAAACAACTCGCGGCTGGGCCGCCGCCAGCTGCCGATTGGTATTACTGGTTTCCATAGCGCCGACAAAGTTAGCGAAAAATCTCCTGCTAAAAAACAGACGGAAAAACAGGAAAAGGAAAACCTCCTGTTCTACTGTACTCCTGTCTCAAAAATTGACAGGAGAACGGGAGGACAGGAGGGTTTCGTTCGGGTTAATCTTCCTTGTCGGGGGTGTAGGAGAAGACTACGGGAAGAGTGTAGGAGGTGGCGATGGGGGTGCCGTTCTCGATTGCCGGCTCGAAGTCGGGCATCGTCGATACTACGCGCAGGGCTTCGGCGTCGAGGGCCTCGATTTCGGTCGAGAGTATCACTTGGGGGTCGCTCACCTTGCCGTCGGCGCCGATAGTGAAGCGCACCACGCAACGCTTGCGCCCGTCGAAGTCCACGTTCTCGGGGAAGTGGATGTTCTCCACCAGGAACTGCATCATCCGCACTTCGCCGCCTGGGAAGCTGGCGATGCGGTCGGGCACGTCCTGGGTTTCGGCGCCCGGCTGATTTTCCGCGGCCGCGATTGCGGCGATTGCGGAATTTTGGTTAACTTTGTCGGCCGGTTTCTCGGCGGCGAATGCCGAGGCCGATATTCCGTCCAGTGTCGAAGCCACTGCCGGAGTGTTGATTACGAAGGCTGCCGCAGCTACGGCTGGCAGCAATGCGAGGGCGCGCACGAGGCGCCACCGCCCTGGTTGACTTTTTTGCATCATAGTGATACGTTTTTTAAGTTTACTGTGATTGAGGCTGTTGGCGATTGCCGGAAAACTTCCGCCAACAGCCTTTTTTGTCAATAATATCTGATACGCGCGGGCATCGGCGCCGCTTTGCAGCACGGCGCGGTCGGCTTCGTATTCGTGGACGGTCTTGAGCTCGTCCATCATCAGCCACGCCGCAGGGTTGAACCACTCGACTGCCGCTACCAGCGCGGCGACGATGAGATCCGCGCTATGCCGGCGGGCGATATGCGCCCTTTCGTGGCAAAGTATCATGGCGCAGTCCTGATTCATATCGGTCCGGGAAATAAAGATGTTCTCCCCCAGGCTGAAAGGCGCCAGCTTGCGGTCGCAGACAAATACTCTGACGCCGTCGATTTCGCAAGGCTCGCAAGCCCGGGCAAGACGTCGGATGGCAATAAGCTGGACAAGCAGGCGCAGAAGGCATAGCGCCACCCCGGCGAGCCAGACAGCGACCGCAATCCCGGCCCAGGGGACTGCCGGAGCATCCGCAGCCGGCGCAGCCTCCTCCAGGCCGACAAGTTCCATGCCGAAGAAGTCTATCTCCGGATGAGAGCCGCCGGCGCCGCCGTGCATCAGCGTCAAGGCCACCAGAGGCGCTATCAGGTAGAACGACAGGAGCAGCACGCGGTTCGCCGTCTGCTGATTCTCTCGGGAAAGCAGCCATTTATAGACCAGGTACAGCGAGGCGAGCACCACCGCCGAAACAAGTACGAATACGAATATCGCGCCCATGGCTATTGCTTTGAATCAGTGTTCTTTTCGATAAGTTCGAGGATTTCGCGCAACTCGTCGGCGGAGATTTTCTCGTCGGCTACGAGAGCGGAAACCATCTGCTTGTAGCTGTTCGAGAAATAATCCTTCACCATCTCGCCGAAACGGCGGCGGCAGACTTCGTCCTGGCGCGTGAGGGCATAAAAGCGGTGGTTGCCACCAACGACCTCGTGGGCGACGTGGCCCTTCTGCTCGAGGATGCGCACCAGCGTCGATACGGTATTGAAATGCGGACGCGGCTCGTCGTAGAGCGCTACCATCTCGCGGACGAACAACGGCCCGTGAGCCCAAAGCATCTTCATGATAACGAGCTCTTTCTCTGTGATTTCCTGTCTTGGTCTTCCTTTTTTCATCTCAACTAAATAATTAGTTCGCGACAAAGTTAAACTAAATATTTAGTTCCACCAAATATTTTCCTGATTTTTTTGACAGAAAGACAGACAGAAGAACAAAAGACAGAAGGACAAAAGAGGAAAAAGAGACATAAAGACATAAAGACCCCTGTTCTACTGGTCTCCTGTCTAAATAACTGACAGGAGAACGGGAGAGTTCTATTGCGAATTATGAATTATGAATTCTACATTATGCATTAAAAAAGTCCGGACCGCTCGGAGGGGGGCGGCCCGGACTGGTAAATCAATTTATGGAAATGCTTATTCGGCTACTGCTTCGGTAATTTCCTCAGGGTCGAGGACAATTTCGCGGTAGTTGCCCTGCTGGAGGAGCTCCTTGAGGTAGTTCTGAACGTCCTCGACGGTGATGCCGGCGACGGTTTCGGCGGCATTGGTGAAGGTCTGGACGCCGTTGATGGACACTGCGCTCATTGCTGCGGCCCAATCCTCGTTCTTCTCGAGACTCTCGGAAGCGTCCTTGGTCATGAACTCGATTGCGGGACGGAGTTCTTCGGCGGTGACGTCCTCGGTGCAGGCGTTGACGATGCCCTTGATAACGGTCAGCACTTCGTTGCGCATCTCGGGTTTCATCGGGAAGCCCATCTGGAAGATGGTGTTGATTTCGTCGGTGCGGTTCATGCCGCCCTGAGCGCCGATGGAGTAGACTGCACCCATTTCCTCGCGCACCTTATTGAGGAGGCGCTTGGAGAGAATCTGGGCGGCGACGGTAGCCAGTGCCTTGTTCTTGGCGGTGTAAGGCATGCTGCCGGAGAATTCGATGAATACCCAGCTCTGCGGGGTCTGCATGGCGGTCTTGCTTTCGCTCAGGCCGCTGCCCTTGGTAAGTTCGAAGTCGGGGTTGTTGACGAAGGAAGTGGTGGCGGTGGCAGCGTCGGCGGGGAGAGTGGCGATGTACTGCTCCATCAGGGGCACGAGGGTCTCGGTGTCGATGTCGCCGACGAAGTAGAAGGTATAGTCGGCGGCGTTCTTAAGAGCGTTGCGGTAGAGGTCGATGATGGTCTGGCGGTCGGCGTTGCGAATGTCGTCGGAAGTCAGGCTCTGGTCGAAGGCGTTGTTGAACAGTACGTTCTTGACCTGCTTGAGGAACACGAACTGCGGGTCGGCTTCCTGGTTGGCCAGCAGGCCGGCGATGGAAGCCTGGGTTGCGGCGAACTCGGACTCGTTGAGGTTGAAGCCGGTGAACATGCTGTAGAGGATTTCCATGAAGGTGGGCAGGTCGGCGACGGTAGTCTGGCCTTCGAGGCTGCGGGTGTAGGTGTCCATGGAGAAGTCGCAGGAGAGCTGCTTGCCGGCCAGGTACTTCTGGAGGTCGGAGTTGGAGTAGTCGTTGAGGCCGTAGATGCTTGCGCCGATGGGGGCGGACTTGACGCTGGCGGCGATGGTGGAGTCGAGGGTGGAGGTGCCGTTGCCGAGGGCGTTGGCCGTGAAGATGATTTCATTGGCCTTGAACTCGGTGGGCTTTACAACGACCTTGACGCCGTTGCTCAGGGTATATTCGGTGGCGTCCCATTCTTCGAGATGGCGGGTCGAGACGACGCTGCCCTTGGCGGGAAGGTTGGGAATCAGGGGGTCTTCGCGTACTTCATCCTTGAAGGGCTCGAGGTCCTTCTCGTCGATTTCCTCGATGAGTTCGGAGAGCTGGTCCTCGGTCGGGATGCTGTAGCCTTCCTTCTCGGGCAGAAGGGCGAGGAGAACGCGGTTGTCGTCCTGGACGAGGTTCTTGAAGTAGCTGTTGATCATGTCGACATTGATCATCTGGCCGAGCATGTCGAAAATCTGCTTCTCGGTCTCGATGCCGGGAGCGGGGTCGCCCTCGGTGAAGAGGCGTACGTACTCGCGGGAGTAGGATTCGGTCTCGCGGTGGTTGCGCTCGTTGTACTGCTTGTCGATCTGCGAGAGGAATTCGGCGCGGGCACGTTCGTATTCGCCGACGGTGAAGCCGCTCTGGTCGGCGCGGATGAGCTCGGTATAGGCCTCGCCGAATGCGGGAACCACGTCGCCGCCCTTGGCTACGACCTCAAGGTTCAGAGCGCCCTTGGTCTTGGCCAGGAAGAAGTCGCCGATGGAAACCTCGGCGGAAGCGTACTGGCAGTCGGGGTTCTTGGAGTAGTCGTCCAGGCGGGTATTGAGCATCATGCTGATTATGCGCTGCATGTAGGTAATCATGTAGTACATCTGCGTGTTCATCGCCTCGGCGGGCACCTTGATGTCGTCGCTCTTGAACATCATCATGACCACGGGAGCGTTCATCTCCGGGTCGGCGCCGATGGCGTAGATGGTGCCGGGAGTGTCCTCGACCTGAACGTAGTAGCGCTCGGCGGGATTCTCGGGCATGGCGATGGGCGAGAAGATTTCCTTGATCTTGTTCTCGATGTAGACGGGGTCGATGTCGCCTACGACGATGATGGCCTGCTGGTCCGGACGGTACCACTTGTGGTAGTAGTCGATCAGGGCCTGGTAGGGGAAGTTGTCGACCACTTCCATGGTGCCGATAGGCAGACGCACGCCGTACTTGTTGTCAGGATAGACAACGGGCAGGAGGCGCTCCAGGATACGCATGGAGCCGACGTTGCTCTGGCGCCACTCCTCGTGAATCACGCCGCGCTCGGCGTCGATTTCCTCGGGAGCCAGGGTCAGGGCCGTGCTCCAGTCGTGGAGAATGAGAAGGCAGGAATCCTGCACGCTCTGGCGGGCGGTCGGGACGGCGGAGATATTGTAGACGGTCTCGTCGATGGAGGTGTAGGCGTTGAGGTTATAGCCGAATTTAACGCCTACGCTTTCGAGGTAGTTGATGATACCTTTCTCGGGGAAGTTCTCGGTGCCGTTGAAGCACATATGCTCCAGGAAGTGGGCCAGACCGCGCTGGTTGTCGTCTTCGAGGATGGAGCCGACCTTCTGGGCGATGTAGAAGTCAGCCTGGCCGCGGGGAGTCTCGTTGTGACGGATGTAGTAGGTCAGGCCGTTGTCCAGCTTGCCAGTAATCAGGGCCGGATCCTGAGGCAGCTGGGGAAGTTCCTGTGCCTTGGCGGAGAACACACCGGTCAGCGAGACCAGTGCAACCGCGAGAACACATAAAAAGCTTTTTTTCATATCTGAGGTTTTTGTAGTGGATTGGCTGTATGGTTTGAAAAAATTCACTTAATATGACGCAAAAATACGGAAATACTTACATCGGGCAATGTTAAATTTTGTTTACCCCAATACCCGCATTAGTTTTTTTTGCCTCCATATTTGCCAAATTCGCCGAAATGTTCGTAAATTTGCATCCCGCACTTACCGGACGCATAAGGACCTGTTATGCCGTGCGGCCCGTTTTCTATGTCATAAGACACATAATATTCTTATATATGAGTAACGAAACAAAAAGAGTCTACCTCTTCGGCGACGGTAAAGCCGAAGGCAACGCCGAGATGCGCAACCTTCTTGGCGGCAAAGGCGCCAATCTTGCCGAAATGAACCTCCTGGGCATGCCCGTGCCTCCCGGCTTCACCATCACTACCGAAGTCTGCAACGAATACACCCAGTACGGCCGCGACCACGTCGTAGGCCTCATCAGGAAAGATGTCGAGAAAGCCATCGCCCACGTTGAAAAACTCACCAACAAGAAATTCAACGATGCCTCGAACCCCCTGCTGGTTTCCGTACGCTCCGGCGCACGCGCTTCCATGCCCGGCATGATGGACACTGTCCTCAACCTCGGCATGAACGACGCCACCGTAGCCTCGCTGGCCGAAAAGAGCGGCAATCCCCGCTTCGCATGGGACAGCTACCGCCGCTTCGTCCAGATGTACGGCGACGTCGTCCTCGGCATGAAGCCCAAGAGCAAGACCGACATCGACCCCTTCGAGGAAATCATCGAGAAAGTAAAGGAAGAGAAAGGCGTTAAGTTCGACACCGAGCTGGACGTCGACGACCTCCGCAAGCTTGTCGTTCTCTTCAAGGCAGCCGTCAAGGAACACACCGGCAAGGACTTCCCCGACGACGCCTGGGAACAACTCTGGGGCGGCATCTGCGCCGTTTTCGACAGCTGGATGAACGAACGCGCAATCATCTACCGCCGCATGAACCAGATTCCCGAAGAATGGGGAACCGCCGTCAACGTACAGGCAATGGTCTACGGCAATATGGGCAACAACTCCGCCACCGGCGTGGCCTTCAGCCGCGACGCCGCAACCGGCGAGAACATCTTCAACGGTGAATACCTCATCAACGCCCAGGGCGAGGACGTCGTAGCCGGCATCCGCACCCCGCAGCAGATTACCATCGAAGGCTCCCGCCGCTGGGCAGCCCTCCAGGGTATCTCCGAAGAAGAACGCGCAAGCAAGTATCCCTCGCTCGAGGAATCCATGCCCTTGTGCGCAAACGAACTCTTCAAGATTGCCGACAACCTCGAGGCATACTACAAGGACATGCAGGACATGGAGTTCACAATCCAGGACGGCAAACTCTGGATGCTCCAGACCCGTAACGGCAAGCGCACCGGCGCAGCCATGGTCAAAATCGCCATGGACCTGCTCCGCGCAGGCGTAATCGACGAGAAGACCGTCCTCAAGCGCATGGAACCCCAGAAACTCGACGAACTCCTCCACCCCGTATTCGACAAAGCCGCCCTCAAGCGCGCCGTTGTCCTCGCAAAGGGTCTTCCCGCATCGCCCGGCGCTGCATCCGGCCAGATCGTATTCTCCGCCGACGATGCCGAGGCATGGGCCGAGAAGAAGCGTAAAGTCGTCCTCGTCCGCATCGAGACCTCGCCCGAAGACCTCCGCGGCATGGCCGTGGCTCAGGGCATCCTCACCATGCGCGGCGGCATGACCAGCCACGCTGCCGTAGTTGCCCGCGGCATGGGCAAGTGCTGCGTATCCGGCGCAGGCGAAATCAAGGTCGACTACGTGGCCAAGACCGTCGAAATGGGCGGCAAGCTCCTCCACGAAGGCGACTGGATCTCCCTCAACGGCTCTACCGGTGAAGTTTACGACGGACAGGTACCCACCACCGAACCCGCACTCGACGGCGACTTCGGCTCCATCATGAACCTCGCCTCCAAGTACACCCACACCCTCGTACGCACCAACGCCGACACCCCGCGCGACGCCGCTCAGGCCCGTAAGTTCGGTGCTCAGGGCATCGGCCTCTGCCGTACCGAACATATGTTCTTCGAAGGCGACCGCATCAAGGCCGTGCGCGAAATGATTCTTGCCAGCGACCTCGAAGGCCGCCGCGCAGCCCTGGCCAAACTGCTCCCGATGCAGCGCGGCGACTTCGAAGGCATCTTCGAGGCCATGGACGGCTTCGGCGTGACTATCCGCCTGCTCGATCCCCCGCTGCACGAGTTCGTACCTCACCAGACCGCCACTCAGAAAGAACTGGCCGACGAAATGGGCATCACCCTCGCCGAAGTAAAGGCCAAGGTCGACAGCCTCGAGGAATTCAACCCCATGCTCGGCCACCGCGGCTGCCGCCTCGGCATCACCTACCCCGAAATCACCGAAATGCAGACCCGCGCCATCATCGAGGCTGCCCTCGCAGTCAAGGCTCGCGGCATCGACGTTCACCCCGAAATCATGGTGCCCCTGGTAGGCTCCCTCAAGGAACTCCAGAACCAGGCCAACGTGATCAACGAGACCGCCGTAAAGGTATTCGAGGAAAAGGGCGACTCCGTACCCTACCTCGTAGGCACGATGATCGAAGTACCCCGCGCCGCCCTGACAGCCAACGAAATCGCCACCGAGGCCGACTTCTTCAGCTTCGGCACCAACGACCTCACCCAGATGACCTTCGGCTTCTCTCGCGACGACGCTCCCAAGTTCCTCAAATTCTATAAGGAACACGGCGTAATCAAGACCGACCCCTTCGAAGTGCTCGACCAGGTCGGCGTAGGCCAGCTCGTCAAGATGGGCGTAGAAAAAGGCCGCAGCGTCAAGCCCGAACTCAAAGTCGGCATCTGCGGCGAACACGGCGGCGAACCCAGTTCCGTAATCTTCTGCGCCAAACTCGGCATGAACTACGTCAGCTGCTCCCCCTTCCG